>NZ_LWBL02000023.1 GCF_001644195.2 Bacillus marinisedimentorum
AAAAACCCTTTGGGTTTTTCTCTTCTTAAAACTTAACGTCGCCAGTCCACTGGCTCATGCCGCCGTTCATGTTATGAATATTTGTAAATCCGTTTTCTGCCAGGATTTCACTTGCCTGGGCCGAACGGTTGCCGCTCCGGCAAACAACTACATACTTCCCTTCCTTGTCAAGCTCGCCAAGGCGCCCTTCAAGCTCCTGCAGCGGAATAAGCATGGCACCCGGGATGTGACCCTCTGCAAACTCCTGCGATGTCCTGACATCCAGAACCTGTACGTCTTCTTCCTGAATGAGGGCTTGCGCTTTTTCCGGACTCACATCCTGATATGTTGCTCCGCTTCCGCATGCCCCCAATACAGCCAATAACAGTAAAACCAGAATCCCCATTCCAGCTTTTTTCATAGTTCTTCTCTCCCCGAATAAGATTATTGCGGCGTTGCACCTACCACATAATTAGAAGGGTTAGGGAACGTCACTTTTTCAATTACATACCCATTCTCCGTTAAAATGTCTTTAAGCTCTTCCGAAGGAATGCGGTGATGCAGCGGAGGGCCTGCTTCTTCATCAAGGGCCTCCCATTCAACAGCAATCAGTTTTCCGCCGGGTTTTAAAATCCGATTGATTTCAGCAAGCGTACGGTTAAGATCGGGTACTTCATGCAGAACAAAGGAAATGACGACTTTATCAACAGATTGATCCTCAAGCTTGATATGATCCAAATCGCTTTCGATATAATGAATCTTATCAATGCCCTGGCTCTCTGCCCTTTCCTTCAGCATCTCAAGCATCATTGGCTCAATATCAAGGGCATATACATCCGACCCTGTTCTTTCAGCTAGCGGAAGTGTGAAGAACCCGTTGCCTGCACCCAAATCTGCTGTTTTATCACCCGCTCCGACGTGAAAATCATCAAAAATCTGCTGGGGCGGAAGCCTGTCATATCGTTCATTGCTGACTAGTTTATTTGCTTTTTCGGGGTTAAAGCGATGTCCTGCCACTGGCAACAACTCCTCTTTTTATCAGTTTTAGGCATCCCTTTAAAATGAACGCCGGCCACATTGAACTTGCGGAGGCGCAAAAACCGGGTTGCCATATTAGCAAGTATAAATGAATCAGCGATCAGCACAACCCGCTTATTCGGAATGTCACTGCTGTACCTTTTCAAGTAGGCAAGCGGAATATTCAAGCTTCCTTCGACCGGATCTGCTGATGACTCCTGGAAATCCCTCACATCAAGCAATACCATGTTTTCATCCCGGTTGCAGGATTCAAGCCCGTCCAGGCAAGGGGTCCCTTTGACCGGTATATAACGTTTATATAAAGCTGTACCTGCAAAAATGCCGAATACGGTAAGAAGAATCGACAATGATGTTCCCTCCAATAGAATATCCGGAGCCTCTAAAATATACTCCCGGATGTAATCAACGACTCTTATCCTACATGAGACAAAGATGAAATTCAATTACGATTCATGAACAATTCGCGAACACTTTTCAGGTGTTCCGTATATTCGGCATTTTTCCAGATGTCTCTTTATATGGGCTGTTACCCTTTTTTGATCCAGAAAGTCAGTATGCCGTCTTCATCTTTCATCTCAAGCATTTCATGTCCTGACGATTTTGACCAGGCCGTCAAATCATTTGTGGCCCCTTTGTCAGTTGCCTGAATCTCAAGAATATCACCTTGTTGAAGTTTATCCATGGCTTTTTTCGTCTTCACGATTGGCATTGGGCAGGCAAGGCCCTTTGCATCAACTATATTTACTGTTTCCATTGATTTATCTCCCTTTCCTTTTAGGCTCTGTTTATGCAGCAGGTTGATTTTCGCTCCCTCAATATCGTTACAAATCAACCTGAGTTCTACCACAGCCTTCATTTTAAAACTGGAAAGGACCGGAATATCCGGCCCCTTGAAGTAAAAAACTAGAACATATAGGTTAATTAGAATGTAAGTGTTACATCAGCACCCTGTGCAAAGTCGAGGAAAGTTACCGCTCCGCCGACATCAATTCCGTCAACAAAGTGTTCTTTTTCAAGGCTCATGACATCCATTGTCATTTGGCATGCAACAAACTTAACACCCATGTCCTTTGCCATTTCCACAAGATCTGGAATTGGAGGTACGTTTGCATTTTTGAAGCCTTCCTGGAAATGTTCTTTTCCTTCCGGCATCGGAAGCTGCTTATGGCCTTCTTTGTGTATCAAGTTCAGTCCTTCAAACGTGAAGAAGATTTGTACTTCTGCATCTGTTGCTGCTGCTGCTGTTGCGATGTTGAATACCTTGTAAGCGTCGAACATTCCACCGTTTGCTGCGATAATCGCGATTTTTTTACTCATTTGCAAATTCCCCCTATATAATATTAATTTGTTATTGCCGACTTCTTAAATATTGCCGTTTATTCTTCTTCCTCGGAAGGGCCATTCCACTCGCTCATACCCGGAACGACATTTACGACATTTTTAAACCCTTTTTCAGATAGAAGTTTTGATGCCATGTCACTGCGGTTGCCGGTGCGGCACACAACATAAAGGTCTGAATCCTTATCAAGCTCATCAATGCGGTTTTCCAGTTCACCCATCGGAATGGACTTCGCGCCCGGGATATGCTTGAATGCATACTCTGCAGATTCACGTACATCAAGAACCGTAATATCCTCATTATTGAGCTTGCTCTGCAGCCCTTCGTTATCGATCGTATGAGGATATGGCTCCGCTTCCTTAGCTTCTTCATCACTTGCTTTGCGGAGATAGTGCTTCAGCACGTCGCCTTCTTCGCGGGTGCCGATATATTCATGCCCTGTTCCTTTGGCCCAGCCCTGGATATCAGCCAGTGAACCCCTGTCGGTTGCCTGAAGTTCAAGGACCTGGCCAGGACCAATTTCGTTCATGCCTTTTTTCGCCTTTACAATCGGCAGCGGGCAAGACAACCCTTTTGCATCAATTGTAAAATCTGATTTGATCGCCATTTTTTATATCCCCCTTTGTTCCAATTTTAACTTCCCACTATTACCCCTACAGGTATAGTATTAAACTTATGATCCATTGTCAATAGCATACTGTGCGTTTGGGCGTTTCGAACTTATTTATACATCATGCCAGATAAACATTTTTCCTGTTTCCCTGGTCACAATATCGACACCAAGCTGGGCACCCTGTCCGGCTGCAATGACCGATTGGCTTGAGAGTCCTGTCAACAGCCCGGCAATATATAGGTTTTCCCGTGATGTCACGCCATCAAACCCGACGCCTTCCACCTGCTTAATTTTTCCACTTGGGACTTTTTCATTCACGATTAGTGAAAGTCCCAGGTTCTCAAGAAGATCTGTTTTAATGTTGGTTGCAACAATGACATATTTTGCTGACATCGTGCCGGTTTCTGTTTCAACACTGAAGCCGCCTTCCTGGGGCTCAATATTTTTCACCTCGTTCACCTGCACTTCAGCACCGAAGGATTCTGCCTGCTTCCGCATGTTTTCGAGTAATTGTTCGCCGGAGGTTTCTAGTACGCCTGGATAGTTCCGCAGCGTTCCGACCCTTTTGATCTGGGACGTCTCCGTATCGAGTACAACGGTGTCCAACTTCCCGTAAGCTGTATAAACAGCTGCAGACAGTCCGGAAATCCCGCCTCCGATAATCAGTACATCATGCACGGTAACTCCTCCTAAACTGTATCCGCATTTTCAGCCTGCTGCGGTTTCCCGCGGCATAGCGGAAACCGGGGACCCCGTGGATGCCCCGGTTCCTCCGTTACGCCTTTTTGATATAGAAATACAGGACGCCGTCTTTTTCAGTTTGCTCAATCAATTCGTGCCCTTTTGACTTGGACCAGGCAGTCAGGTCATTCACTGCACCTTTATCAGTTGCCTGAACTTCAAGGACTTGACCTGATTCAAGATCATCCATGCCTTTTTTTGTCTTTACAATCGGCATTGGGCATGCCAGGTTTTTTGCGTCAACTACTTTATTCGCTTCCATTATTGTTACCCCCTGATTTTGATTTATTATTAATAAATTATCCGTGAACGGCACAGCGGTTTGGACCAATTTCCATTTCGCGCTGTTTTTCACCGTCAGGATCAATTTTACCCATGTTTGTTTCCCGGATTTCTTTATACGCGTTTGGCTGCGGCGGGAGATTTTCAGTTACCAGCTTGCGGAATTCACCTTCGTCTTCCACTTGCAGCCCTGCATTCTTTTCATAAAGGTCGCCAAGGCGTGCCATTACTTCGCCGTTTTCACCAAGTTCTGTGTGGTGTGCAAAGTGTGCCGGCAGCACCATCAATTCATCTGACAGGTTTTTATAACGGCTGTAAAGGGTGTCACGCAGGTCGCCGACCCAATCTTCCGCCAGACCGGCAAGGTCAGGACGCCCGATGGACTCAACAAACAGAATGTCCCCTGTCAGCAAGTACTTGTCGTCTATGATGAAAGAAGTGCTTCCAATTGTATGGCCGGGTGAGTAAAGCGGTTGGACGCTGATTGTGGATGAACCGACTTTCAACTCACGGCCTTCTTCAAGCGGCTCATAGTCAAATGTAACTTCCTCCGCATCTTTCGGCGGCAGCCAGTAAGTCGCACCCGTTTCTTCACCGAGCTTGCGCCCGCCGGAAATATGATCGGCGTGCAAGTGCGTGTCAAGGACGTTGGTCAGTTTAAGGTCTTTCTCTTTCAGAAATTCAAGGTAGTTGTCGACTGTGCGGGCAGAATCAATAATGACCGCTTCTCCATCTGATGCAACCAGATAGGACAGGCACCCTTTACCTATGCGAACAAATTGATATAACTCACCGTTGCCTTTAAGGTCGGCAACTTTCACCGGATGGAGATATTCGCTCCAGCTTTTCATGCCGCCTTCAAGGTAGCTCACATTTTCAAATCCTTCTTCAACGAGCTGCTCTGCAACGAATTTGGAAGAACCTTCTTTCGCGCAGACAACCAGGATATCTTTATCCTTCGGAAGGTCATCTTTTATCGGATCCAGGCCTTCGAGCAGTTCGAAGTATGCCTTATTGATGACATCGATTCTTTCACCCTCAATTTTCCAGTCGTTGAATTCACTCTCATTCCGGACATCCAGAATGAATAACTCTTCTTTGTTAATTACTTTTTCAGTCAATTCTTTAGCTGTCATCATTTTCAATTCAGCCATGATTTCGACCTCCTAAGCTCTATTTGGAATAATTTCCATAACCTCTCCCTGGATAATCAAGCTTTTATGCTTGCACTCTACATTCGTAAACTGTTACTTTACCTTCCCTGTCCAGTTCATCATGCCGCCAACCATATTGATGCAAGTGAAGCCCTGGCTGTTCAAGTATTCAGTTGCCATGCCGCTCCGGTTGCCTGAACGGCAAACCATGATATATTCCTTGCCTTTTTCCAGCTCATTTGCACGCTCCTGGATTTCACCGAGCGGGATGTGCTTTGCACCCGGAATCATTCCTTCTGCCACTTCTTCATGTTCACGGACGTCAATAACGTTCATTTTTTCGCCCTTTTCGAGTTTTTCTTTCACTTCATCTGGTGTCATAACCGTTTTGACTGACATTTGTAAATTTCCCCTTTCACATTTAATTATTTCAGGTCTTTATTTTAGTCTTCCACATCAACTGTTTTTATTGCAAAACATTGGTATAAAATATTTACTACCATTACCCCTATGGGTATATTACAAAATGAATATAAAAATGTCAACAGATGTTCACATTTTTTTGTCTGTTTTTTGAAAACAGTTCCTCATCTATTTACAATATGCTTCTTAAATGTACCGTGTTTATCCCTTACCGTCCAGAATTATGCTTTTAACTGAGCTTTATGCACTCCTTTTTAAATGCTGCGATGTGAATCAAGTCTGTTTCTTCCTTCTTTATTCTTTTCCGCGAATGGATAAAAAGAAAACGTCTTTCCATAGGAAAAACGCTTCTTTATCACGTAATGGCTCATTTACCGTATGTTTGAAACTCGATGATTTTTTGATCAAGTTCTCTGCTGATAGCCAAAAACTCAGGGCTGCTGAACATACTGTCATTCATATTGCCCATAATTTTATACATTTGCAGGCGTAATCTCTCGATTTCTTTCAAAAGTTCGTCTTTCCCGGTAACAGTTGATTCAATCAACGTGTAAGTCCTCCCTGATGAAATACTTGAGCGGGCCCCTTCGGAAACCGGCCTGTTGTTTCGCAGCCCTTTATACTCCCGCCCGTAATACCTTTCGTTCTAATCGAAGCGTTTTGAGGTGTCGTTCGTCTATTATATATCCGATACCGCTATCTGCAGGCACATCAATCCAACCGTCGCTCACCTTCACTTCGGGTAAAGTGATATCTTTGTGCCAATATCGTGATGAAGCGGAAATATCGCCGGGTACAGTGAAACCCGGCAATGCAGCAAGTGCAATATTGAACGCACGTGATACTCCGGTTTCAAGCATTCCTCCTACCCAAAGGGGTACTTCCTTATCAAGACATAACTGATGAATATCGAGCGCTTCCTGAAGGCCGCCGACCCTTCCGATTTTTACATTTATGATTCGGCAGCTATCCAGCGCAAGCGCCTGTCTAGCGTCTTCAAACGAAGCGATGCTTTCATCGAGGCATACCGGGGTTTGAAGATGCTTTTGCAAAAGGGCATGGCCGGCAAAATCACCCTGACCGAGCGGCTGTTCGATCATCAGCAAATTGTATTTATCAAGATTTTTCAATTGTTCGACATGATCCAGCGTATAGGCGGAATTGGCATCTGCCATTAAGGGAAGATCCGGAAAATGGTTTCGGATTTCGCTTATGACCCGCTCGTCGGACTCAGGATAGATCTTTATTTTGATCCGCTGATATCCATCATTTAAAAAATGCTCTATTTCAGATTTCATCTTTTCGGGTGTATTTATTCCAACCACAGCCCCTGCCGGTATTTGTTTACGCGTGGCTCCGATGAAATCAGCAAGCGACACTTCAGCATTTTTGGCGGCCAGGTCCCAGACAGACATCTCAACGGCAGCCTTGGCCATCGGATTCCTTCGCACCTCCCTGAACCTCGCTTTCAGTTCGGACGGGTGGGAAATCTGTTTTCGAAATACGATAGGAATAAGGAAATCTTCCATTATATGCAGGCATGTCCTGGTCGTTTCTTCCGTATACCACGGGGAAGAAAACGCAACACACTCCCCCCAGCCAGAAACACCTTTGTCGTCTATCGCCTCCACAATAATGCTCTGGCGGAGTTCAACCGTACCAAAACTAGTAGTGAACGGCTTTTTCAGTTTATTTTCAATGACATGCAAAACAAACCGGTCAATGATCATTGGTAACCACGTCCGTTCTCTTCCAAATCCTTCAGTCGATGGCGCTGGAGTTTGCGAGCCGCATTCCGGGGGAGTTGTTCTGTGAACGATATTTTCCTTGGCACTTTGTAACCGGCAAGCCGCGTTTTGCAGTATGCCTGAAGCGCCTGTTCCGTAGTATCCCTGGACAGCACAATAGCTGCCGCCGGGACGCTTCCCCACTTTTCATCATCAATTCCGTAAACACCCGCTTCCTTCACAGCAGGATGACTTAATAGTATATCTTCTATCTCGGCAGGGTAAATGTTTTCTCCGCCTGATATGATCAAATCACTGCGCCTGTCGATGACATATAGAAACCCCTCTTCGTCAAGCTTGCCCAAATCACCGGTCATAAACCAGCCTGCTTGTCTATCTGCTTCCTTTTTATAATATCCTTTTGATACGTTCGGCCCCTTTACAGCAATTTCACCGATTTCACCCGGGCCTGCTGGATGGGACCCCGAAAAGATGGCAAGTTCAGCAGGAAACAGTGGCTTGCCGGCTGAGCCGAGCTTCTCGAGCGCATACTCCGGAGAGAGGGTGGCAATTTGTGACGCCGTTTCGGTCATCCCGTATGTCTGAAATACAGGTATCCGTTTATCCCTGCTTTTTTCAAGCAAAGATTTCGGGGCCGGTCCGCCGCCAAGAAGCACGCACCGCAAATGCTCCGGATATCTGTCTTTCCCAAGTTCCTCAAGTACCTGTGCGAGCATTACGCTAACGACCGAAATCATCGTCACGCGGTCCTGTATTAGGGAGCAGTGTACTTTTTGGGGATCAAACTGGTCATGAATAACGACGCTCATTCCGTAAATGACGCTTTTCATCAATATTGAAAGCCCGCTTACATGAAAAAAGGGCAGGCAGGCAAGCCATCGGTCATCTTGCTGAATACCAAGATTCAAAGCGGAAGAAACAGCACTCCACCAGTGGTTGCCGTTTGTCAGGAGTACTCCCTTCGGCTTCCCTGTAGTCCCGCTCGTATAGATGATGGAATGCAGGCTGTTTAAATCAAATTCCGTCAAAATATCAGGCTCAGGCATGTTGGGCTGAGGCAGCGTATCGAGCTGCACAGCACGGATGCCTGCAGACTCAGATGCTTCTTTCGCCTGGTCCGACCGGGCATCGCTGAAAACAAGCAGCGCCGCTTCCGCATCCTTCATTTGCCAGGCGCACTCGGCCGGAGTCAGCCGCGTATTCAGCAAAACCATTACGGCCCCAAGGCTTTGCAGTCCATATATCGCAGCAGCTGAATCTATAGAGTTATCAATCAAGAGTGCACAGCGGCTCCCCTGTTCTATACCGTGAGATTGAAATGCAGCAGCATATTTGCGGGCCCGGTCTTTCAGTTCCCGGAAAGAAACCCTGTCATCCCCTTTAATCAAGGCAGTCCTTTCCGGTGATAGAAAAGCCCTCTTTTCAAGCCAGTTCGGCATCATTTCAGCATGCATGCCGTTGCCTCCTTCAATTTGTTGTATATCTTTGTCTGAAATCTTAACAAGTGCAGATATGGGTTGAAAGGTAATGAAAAAAATTAGCCTGCGAACTTGGTCGCAAGGCTAATTTTTGATAGCTTAAGGAAAACGAGGAAACTGCTTGAAGTCTGGCTTGCGCTTTTCCTTGAACGCATCACGGCCTTCTTTCGCCTCTTCGGTTGTATAGTAAAGCAGAGTTGCGTCTCCGCCAAGCTGCTGAAGGCCGGCAAGGCCATCCGTATCAGCATTGAAGGAAGCTTTCAGGAAGCGCAGGGCTGTCGGTGATTTCTCAAGCATTTCTTCACACCATTGCACCGTTTCTTCTTCAAGCTTTTCAAGAGGCACGACTGTGTTGACAAGACCCATATCCAGCGCTTCCTGTGCATTATACTGGCGGCACAGGTACCAGATTTCACGGGCTTTCTTATGGCCGACGATACGGGCGAGGTATCCTGCGCCATATCCAGCATCAAAGCTGCCGACCTTAGGACCGGTCTGGCCGAAAATTGCGTTATCAGCGGCGATTGTAAGGTCGCAGACGACGTGCAGCACGTGCCCGCCGCCAATCGCATAGCCGCTGACCATCGCGACGACCGGCTTTGGAATGACACGAATCAAGCGCTGCAAATCGAGAACATTCAAGCGCGGAATCTCGTCTTCGCCGACATACCCGCCATGGCCGCGGACTTTCTGGTCGCCGCCGGCACAGAATGCATCGTCTCCTGCTCCCGCCAGGACGATAACGCCAATATCTTTGTCATCGCGCGCAAATGCAAAAGCATCGATCAATTCCATCACCGTTTTTGGTCGGAATGAATTCCGCACCTCTGGACGGTTGATGGTGATTTTCGCAATCCCGTTATATGTCTCATACAGGATGTCTTCATAATTTCGTTCAGCTACCCATTCAAAACTGGACATATGTATAATCCTCCTTATCAATTCGACAGTTTTGACAGCATTTTCATGCAGTCAACTACTATTTTACCAAAAATCTGCGGTTGTTCCACATGGATTGCATGACCAGTTTCCTTGACCACACGTTTTTCCGCATTCCCAAGCCCTTTTTCCATCTCGTCAGCAATAGCAACAAACTTCGTATCCAGTTCCCCTGCGAGAAGGATAACCGGCACCTCAAGTTCTCCGAGCCGTTTCCACCACGAGGGCTGTGAACCGGTTCCGAATCCGCGCAAGCTGTTTGCCAGGCCATGCGGCCGCTGGTTCAGCCTTTGCCTTCTAATTTCTTCCCGACTGTCTTCCGGGAGCTTTCTTTGGCTGGCAAATAGCGGGATATTCTCCCAGTAATCAACAAACGCCTTGATTCCGACCTCATCAATCATTGAGGCAAGCTTTTCATCACGTGCTCTCCTGTCCGACCGTTCACTTTCGCTTTTCAGTCCTGGTGATGCACTTTCAAGTATAAGCCCTTTTACCTTCTCTTTGTATAAGAAAGAAAAAGTAAGCGCGAGTCTGCCTCCCATCGAATAGCCCAGTACATAGGCACGGTCGATGCCAAGGTAATCCAGTAGGCCTGCGAGATCCTTCGCAGTATTTTCTGCACCGTATCGATCCGGGTTTTCCGGCGCCTCCGTTTTGCCGTGGCCCGGCAAGTCGACGGCAATCGTCCGATATTGTTCGGCCAGCCGGTCAACGACAGGATTCCATGTAGAAATATCTCCTGTGAAACCATGAAGCAGCAAAAGAGGAGCGCCTTGCCCCTTCACTTCATAACTGTAACCAAGACCGTTTATCACAGCATGGGATCTGTTACTCACCTGACTCCACCACTTCCATTACAGCCCGCCAGACATCTTTATGCTGTTTTACATTATCCTTTCTATCGGTCGGAACTTCAATTATATTAAGGCCTTCAAAGGAAACGGCTTCGGATACCGCCGTCCGGAATCCTGACCAGGAATCAACTTTACAGTATTCCCCTTTATACAACTCTGCCGCATGCTTGAAATCAAGGCCATGCGGTGTGCCGAACAGGTCCTCAAAATGTTGTGAATGCTGCGCCTGGGGCAAGAAAGAAAAAATTCCCCCGCCATCGTTATTCACCACTACGATAGTTGCATTCAGCTTGTACAGTTTCGAAGCAAGAAGGCCGTTCATATCATGATAAAACGACAGGTCGCCGATCACCAGCACCATCGGCGCTTGTACCGAAGCTGCGCCAAGTGCACTTGAGACAATCCCGTCGATGCCGTTTGCCCCCCTGTTTGCCATTGTCCTTATCGATTGGCCGGTATTGAAGAAAAAAGAATCAAGGTCCCTTACAGGCATACTGTTGCCGACAAACAGCAAAGAACCTTCAGGCATCAGTTCCTGTAGTTCACGGAATAACTGGCCTTCAAAAATTTTTTCGTTCAGGGCGGAAGCTTTTAATACACTGACCGTCTCAGCATTCCAGTTCAGCCATTGTCTCGCCCAATCAGTCTCATCCCGCTGCGGAAGCACTTCCTTAAGCGAATCGCAAAACTGCCCCGCATTGGAATGGATCATATCAGAAGCAAGCAGCGTCGGCTCCCGCCAGCCCCCGTCTTCATCAATGATGATTTGCCGTGTTTCCGGGTGAGTCTTCAAATAAAGGAGAAACGGCTTGGATACAGGCATGGCGCCGAATCGAATAATAATATCCGGCTTCGCCTTTTTCTTTATTTTTTCACTCCGTAAAAAAGCATCATACCCATCAATTATCCATTTCTTATTATGTTCACCTGACCTCAGCTGCGAAAGCGGGTCGGCCAATACAGGATACTGCAGCTTATCGGCAAGGCCGGCAACCGCATCTTCGAATCCCTGATCTTCATTGGGGCCGCAAACAATGAGTCCGTTCTCAATTCCCGCCAGTTCTGCACCCAGCTTTCGAAGCAGCGCTTGATCTGCCGTTTTAATTCCTGGTGAGATGACGATATATGCATCACGATTCATTCTGCCGCCCTCCCACAAATGATCAATTGTGAAATCGGGTATGAGCGGTTCCCGATAAGGAAAATTCATATGTACGACCCCGGCCGGCCCCTGCTTTGCCGTTGCTGCAGCGCGGCCGGCAAAACTGCGGGCATAACGGAGCATTGCGTCCGATTCTTCCGGCAGCGCCATTTCAGCAAACCATTTTGCATATTTACCATACAGATTAAGCTGGTCGATGGCCTGAGGCGCACCCACATCGCGGAGCTCATGGGGCCTGTCTGTCGTCAGCACCAGTAAAGGGACCCTTGATAAATACGCTTCCACAACTGCCGGCATATAGTTCGCCGCCGCCGTGCCTGACGTACAGACAAGCGCCACCGGCCGGGCAGATGCCTTCGCTTTTCCCAGCGCAAAAAAACCGGCTGAACGCTCGTCTATTTCAAGCCAGACGTTCATGCCGGGATGATGCGCCATTGTCATTGCCATAGGGGTGGAACGTGATCCAGGACTGATCACGGCATCCACAACTCCGCTATTTACCAGTTCATCGACAAATGCCGCTGTATATCTGGTAAGGGCATTATTCGCTGTTGTCATGTAGTGTCCCTCCTAGTGCAGAGAGCATTGGCTTAAATTTCATCTTGGTCTCTACATATTCACATTCCGGATCGGAATCACCGACAATCCCGCAGCCGGCGAACAGGGATGCTTCGTCTCCCTGCAAGAGACCTGACCTTATGCCGACGGCAAATTCACCATTACCGCGTACGTCCATCCAGCCGATCGGTGCGGCATACCAGCCTCGGTCCATGATTTCTTCTGTGCGGATTTTTTCCATTGCCTGCTCCTGGGGAAACCCGCCGAGAGCAGGGGTCGGATGCAGCTTTTCGACCATTGACAACAATGTTGCATCGGATTTCGCTTTCCCTTTTACTGGTGTATATAAGTGCTGGATATCCCTTACTTTATAGAGGGCAGGGCTGTCCGGAACTTCTACATGGTCGCAGCCCGCTTCCATCGCCTGTTTGATCATCTTAACAACAAGGGCATGTTCATGGAGATTCTTTTCATCCTGCAGAAGTTCTTTACCCAGCTGTTCATCTTCCCGGTGTGTTGAACCGCGGGCGATCGTCCCTGCCAGGCAGGTTGAAAGGACTTCTGTACCGCTTCGTTTTATAAGCCGTTCCGGAGTGGCGCCAACGAAGCAGTCAGTTCCGCTTTCAAAGGCAAAAATATAGCTTTGCGGCTGCTGTTCAAGCAGGCGGCCGAGCACTGCATCAGGTGAAAAAGACCCGCTCCCGTACAGGCGCAGTTCCCTCGCCGTCACCACTTTTTCGATGACGCCTTCACGCACTTCCTCAGCAAGCTTCGCAACTGAATCTTTCCAGTGATCCGGAGCAATTTCCTCCGTATATACATGAGCCGGGAAAGAAACAGGATATTCTGCAGTCAGGCTGCTGAAAAGGGACTCCTGGTCCCCGATCGCCTTTTCATACAGACTGTCAGCATCGGCTGTATGGTCCACCATAATATTTATCGTCAAATAAAAATTGCCTTTAACAATAGTGAGCAGAAAGGTGGGAACGGTCAATTTCGTATGTTCAAACGCATTCCACAACTTTGTAACCGGCTTTAACGGATCAAATGAGAAACCGCCTATCATAAGCGGGCCAGTGCCCTCTGCAGCAGTATCTCCATCATAGACTGCTGTTTCGATCAGCTGTTTCCATTGTTTTTCTGCGTCTTTAAATCGATATGCCGGAGAAGGCCGGACAATATGGGATTCTCCCGCTCCAACGAGAGCAAGCTCTCTGGAAGGATCTGACCAGAATGAACGTTCACCAGGAAAAACTGAATGGCCGGCCGCAAAAAAAGCAAGGGGATTTATCGGCTGTTCCGCTTCAAGACTATAACTGACGAGAACAGGCTTCCGCAGCCTCTTAGCCTTCTCGGAACCGAAAGTAATTTTGCGGTGCAGTGCTTCGTGCTGAATCGTAATCATATTCGTTCCCCCCCTGAATTTGCCCGGCAGCGAAGACTTTCCGTTTGCTTCCATCGGCACAATTTATTTAGTCTCTTTAAGTTAGTTGAAAATGATCTTGACACCTCTATTAAGATACACCTCAATCCCTTTTACTGTCAATATTCGTACGGTTTCGACAGAACGACAGTATGCCCGTTCCGAATATTGCCGAGTTCCTGTTATGTAAGTTCAACTATCCAAAATTAAACAAATAACTATATGTTACTTCCTTATTATAATACCATTCCCAGGTATCATCGTGGTAAAACGCTTCCAAAATTTTAAAAAAGATTGACACATTGGCAGGGGTTTTCTAAACTTAATTGTGAATGATTGACGAATTTTGTAAGGAGAGAAGTATATGCAGCCTACTGTAGAAAACACCCATGAAAAGGCTATAGCACCAAAAAAGGGCTGGAGGGTGTGGTGGAACCTGCTTCGTCCCCATACGCTGACAGCATCCTTCGTGCCCGTTTTTCTCGGCACTGCGATCGCTGTACAGTATGGCCCCATAGATTTCGCGCTGTTTTTTGCAATGTTTCTTGCCAGCGTTTTAATTCAGTCCGCGACAAATATGTTCAATGAGTACTACGACTTCAAGCGCGGCCTGGATAACCATGAATCGGTGGGAATCGGCGGAGCAATCGTCCGTGAAGGCGTCTCGGCATCAACCGTCCTGAGCCTGGCGCTTGCCTTTTTCGCAGGAGCAATCGCACTGGGGGTATACATTTGCATGGAAACAACCTGGTGGCTTGCTGTAATCGGGCTTGTGTCAATGTCAGTCGGATACTTTTATACAGGCGGACCTTATCCGATTGCATACACGCCGTTCGGTGAACTGGCATCAGGCATCTTTATGGGGTATGGAATCATTTTAATTTCTTTTTATGTTCAAACCGGCACCGTTACCGGTGAAAGCATTCTTATTTCCACACCAATCGCAATCCTGGTTGGAGCCATTTTAATGGCGAATAACATCCGCGACCATGACGGCGATAAAGAAAACGGCCGCAAAACACTCGCCATCCTGCTAGGCCAGCAGCAGGCAGTCCGTTTTTTGGCGGGCATGTTCATTGTTTCTTATGCATGGATTGCAATCCTTGCAGCAGCTGGTGTACTTACACCATGGGCATTGCTCATATTCATCAGTACAGCCAAGGCACGGGAAGCCGTAAAAGGCTTCAAGAACAAAAAGAAACCGGCTGAAATGATGCCAGGAATGAAAGCGACCGCTCAGACTAATACATTTTTCGGCTTTTTGCTGACACTTGGAATCCTTTTCAGCTACATGGCGTAACAACACGGTTGGATTTACCAGCCGTGTTTTTTTATTAGATGGTAAGGGCCCCTGATGCGGTATGGATAAACACCCGAGTGCGGGCGAAACCGCTACAAAGCGATTGAAAGCCCTTGCTTGCCTATGCAAAATGCAAACACAATACTTCAACTAAAACTGGGGGAATCAAACATGGATTATCAAAACACGATGCTTGAGGTTCTTGGTATCGAAAATGTGGAACTGACAAAAGATAAAGTTGTCATGACAATGCCTGTTGGCCCTAAAACCCATCAGCCGCTCGGGCTGCTTCACGGCGGAGCTTCCGTAGCCCTCGCAGAATCAGCGGCAAGTATCGGAACCTACTTGAATATTGACCCTGACACCCAGGCAGCTGTAGGCATTGAAATTAACGCCAATCATATCCGCAGTAAAAAAAGCGGAATTGTGACAGCAATTGCGGTCCCTCTCCACAGAGGGCGCAGAACAATGGTGTGGGATATCAAAATTACAGATGAAGAAGGAAACTTGATCTCCGTTTCCAGGTGCACAACCGCCATTGTCGGGTAAAGGTGATCTGCCGGATTCTCAGCACGCATTTCCTTTAAGAGGAATTTTCCCACCCCTTCCGCTATTCTCCAGCATGGTTTTGTCATGCAGGTCAATACTACGTATATGAATCATCAGAAAGGGATGTGGTAGCTGATGCTCACAGACAAACAGCTTCAAGGACTGCGCAGCCAGTTGACCGCGCTTAAGAACGATGCTGAGTCACTGCTGCGGGACAGTGACCATTATGGCCTGGATCAGGAAGCAAACAAATGGTCAGTCGGAGAACTTGCCAACTATGACAATCATCCGGGCGACATCGGAACCGAACTGTATGAACGGGAAAAGGACATCGCTTTAAACGACCTGACTGAAAAGCAGCTGGAAGAAGCGGAAAATGCCCTGCAGCGCATGGAAGACGGAACATACGGCGTTTGTACGGTTTGCGGAAAAGAAATTCCATTTGAACGGCTGCATGCGATTCCGACCGCCAGCCGGTGCAAGGAACATGCTGATGACCAAACAGTTGCCAGGCAGCGTCCGATTGAAGAGGGAGCCCTTGGCACACCGTTCTACTCTTATACGAACGAATCAGCTGATGACGGCAACTATTTCGATGCCGAAGACTCCTTTCAGCGAGTTGGGATGTACGGAACAAGTGAAACACCGTCCGATTTTGGCGACCCGAACATGGCCGACTACAATCAAATGTACATCGGCAGCGAAGATACAGTCGGTTTCACCGAATCACTCGAGAATTTCATTTCTACCGATATTACCGGCAGCGAAGTCAACATCGTACCCACAAAGCTGCATGAAAAATATGAAGATATTTTGGATGCTGAAGAGCAGGAAATATACAACAGGGTATATGATAACGAGTAAGTGAACCCCCTGGTGACACTAATGTGTGTTGCGGGGGTTTTTCGTATGGTGAAAACGATCCAGCCCGTACGGTTGTGGGAGGAAACTGGAATGAATTCGGCATGCCGGGTTCAAAAAAAGAACGAAATTGGCTGGATAATGCGCTGAAACCGTATGGAATTATCCGAAAACATGCTCACCAAAAGATAAATCGCCCAAAATGAGTGCAACTAAAACGCTTTTCTGGGCAGCGGCGGAAGAGATGTATTGAATTCATCAAAATATCTTTTAAAAAAACTGAATTTATCATTCAGAAAAACCACAATTTTTTTTAAAAAAACCGATGTTTTTCTTTTTGCGTAATGCTTTTAAGAGAAATCTCCATTTTTTATCAGTAAACACAAAAAAACAGTTAATCTTTCACGGAAAGAGTACGATATAAGTAATAAAGACTCAGTTTTTTCTGATAACAAAAGGGGAGCCTGCTTATGGAAAACAATATCGGTTTAAAGGAGTTAATGATTCAGGACCTTGAAAGGAAAAACAAGCTTGTCCTGATCGCCACCATCATTTCCGTTACACTTGCTCTGTTAGTTGATATCGCGCTAGGTCGACCGCTGGCTACGATTCTCACGATCGGTGTCGGTGGAGCGGTGTTTATCGGACTGCTCGCTTTTTTCATTAAAGTGAAAAAATTTCCGAAGATGATTCCATACCTAACAATTGCAGGGCTAGCGATCATCATTTTTGCTATCATGTACAGTTCCGGATCGGTCCTTATGTTCATCCTCCCGTATTATTTGCTTGTCAATGCGGCGGTTTATAATAAAAAGCCGGTTATATGGATGGGAATCGCATTGAGTGCAGCCCAGACCGCCGCTTTTTATCTATTTTTCGGGGAAGGACTCGGCCTTCAAGGAAAAGAAGCCGGCATTGTCTTCCTGTTATTTGCTGTCGTAACGACCGCATTTCTTTTCCAATTCCAGGTAGGAAGCCGCCTGGCATATGATATGGAAAGGTGGCAGAACCAGACGCAGGACTTGCTGGCCCAAATGCAAAACCAGCGGCAGGTACTTGAGCAGAATTCCGAAGTTATCGGCGGGAACATTGATCAAGTCCGCACCCAGAGTGAGGAACAGCAACATTCATTAAATGAAATGAATATCGCCGTCCAGGAAGTTTCATCTGGCATGCAGTCGCAAAATGAACATGCTACGGATATCACCAGGACAGCTGAAGAACTGAATAATATTGTCCAGTCGCTTGTGTCCGCTTCGGCCGCTCTTCAAGAACAGGCTTCTGATACAAACGCCGTTTCTGAAGAAGGCAGGCAGCACGGCGAGAAGATGCTGACAAAGATTCATGACTTCAAGCAGTCGATCAACAACATGTCATCAACGATGAATATGCTCGCCGAGAAAATTTCCGAATCCACTGGTTTTGTGAATGATATTCAGCAAATTGCTTCCCAAACGAACCTGCTTGCGTTGAACGCATCCATTGAAGCAGCCCGGGCCGGGGAAAGCGGCCGGGGTTTTGCGGTTGTTGCCGATGAAATCCGGAAGCTCTCCGAACTGACAGCGAATACGGCCAACCGCATCTCTGAAAACCTGTTTGCTGTTAACGATGTTACAAAAGAAACGCAAGCGATCATGACCCGCAATGCCGATCAAATGGAAGATAATGTGGAGACGGCAGAAGGCATGAAACAATCCTTCATCACAATTAATCATTCGGTGGAGAACCTGAAGACAAACGCCGGCCAGTTCGCAAACATTACAGACCGTATCCGCTCAACATCAAAATCGATTGATACAGCGATTGTTGAATTTGCTGCAGTTCTTGAACAATCTACCGCTTCTCTTGAGGAAATTTCAGCCACTCTGGATAACTACAGCACCCAGAACAAAGAACTTGTTTCTTTTATACAAAACACAGATGATGCTGTCGATCACTTGCTTTCATTATATAAAGATGAAATGTCATAAAAATGAACTTGCCGCCGGCAGTCAGCATATTCAAAGAGAAAAGCGCCCATTTCACCGGGCGCTTTTTTCTCTTCCTATTAAGGCAGGTCAATCAGGATAATGCGGGCTCCTTCATCGGAACTGATGACAAGGTCCGTCTCATCGGTTATTCTTGCTGAATCCCTTGTTTTCATTTCATATTCGTTAACAGCCGCTTCCCCGTTTATGATGAACAAGTATGTCCGCCGGTCCGCTTCCTGTAGGAAGCTTAACTCTTTTGCCGGCTGTATATCAGACATATAGATGGTCAGATCCTGATGGATGGCGGCGACTTCACCGGGCTTCGCATACTTTTTGGAAACGATTGGAACGAGCTGTTCAGACAACGCTTCTGTATTGAATGCCGAAGTTTCATACTCAGGTTTCAGCCCATTCTCTTCCGGCATAAACCATAATTGCAGGAAGTTCACCGGTTCCTCAGATGAAGGATTGACTTCCGAATGGATGACCCCTGTTCCGGCACTCATCCGCTGAACCTCTCCAAATGACGTGACAGCAGTCTCACCTGTACTGTCTTCATGCTTCAAATGCCCTTCTAGTACAATCGAAACGATTTCCATTTCTTTATGCGGGTGTGAACCAAAACCTCGCTGCGGCTGGACGACATCATCGTTAAAGACTCGGAGCGGGCCGAATTGAGTATTATTCGGATCAAAATATTCAGCAAAGGAAAAGCTGAAGTTGCTTGTCAGCCAGCCGTGCTGGGCAGTATATCTTGATTTTTCCGGATAAATCGTAATCATTCTTTATCACGCCTCTTTCTTCCATTCAAAATACGAATTCCGTTTCCGCTGTTACTGACTGTGTTCATTTTCCAGCTGCAGACCGAGTTTCTTCAAATTACTGATCGTAGCATCTTTCTCTTCAAGTGACAAAGCCTCTGTCAATTCTGCGATACGTTTGCGATGGGCAGGAAAGATTTCGTCCATCAACTTTCTCCCTTTGTCCGTAATAGTTCCATATGTGATCCGGCGGTCATTTGTACAGGGCTTCCTGGTGAGATATCCTTTGCTTTCAAGTTTATCCGTGACATACGTAATGCTTCCGCTTGTTATGAGAATTTTACTACCGATTTTCTGCAGCGGCTGCGGGCCTTTATGATATAAAAGTTCAAGCACCGCAAACTCAGTCGGGTTCAGCCCGTGACTGCGGATATCCTGCATCACTTTTTCCTCCAGCGTCCGGTATGCCTTCGAAAGCACGATAAATAATTTTAACGCCTGTTCTTCTTTATTGCTGCTGCTCATCATGCCACATCCTTTTGGCTGAATCGTAATCTATTAAAAATGGAGGGTCAGGCAGGATTAACATATGCTGGCCTGCTTTTAAGGCTGTCCGCAGTGAACCTTATTATCCGGAGCCCGCAAAAATCTGTCAAAAGGCCTTTCCTCCTTTAAGAACGAACAGCGTGTTTCACAAAACGCGCGGCTGCATCTTCAGCATTTTGTACGGATTCTTTCAAGATTTCTTCCGCTTTGCCGGGATCGGCAGCCATTCCCTCCACATGGATTGTTTCTGCATCTTCCACACCGATGAAATTCAATGCAGCCTGTAAATGACCGCTGGCAAAGTCCAATGACTGAGCGGGGCCTTCTGAGTACACACCGCCCGATGCCTGGATATGAAGGGCTTTCTTGTTTTTCATGAGGCCGACAGGACCTTCTTCTGTATATTTGAACGTTTTGCCAGCAATCATAATATTGTCAAGATAAGCTTTGAACATTGGCGGGAATCCGAGATTCCACATCGGTGTGACAAATACATAACTGTCAGCTTCGATAAACTGGTTGACAAGCTCTTCCATCCTACTCAGTTTGTTTTGCTGGCCGGCACTCAATTCCTCAAAAGATTTCCCTTTTGAGAGGCTTTCCCAGGCGCCAAGCACTTCTTCATCGATAAGGGGGATGTCATCCCTGTAAACATCCAGATGGATGACTTTACCTTCAGGATTCATATTTTCATATGTTTGAAGAAAAGCTTTTCCGGTACTGAGCCCGAAAGAAGACTCGGTCTCTTTAGGATTAGCTGTAATGTAGAGTAATGTTGACATGGTGAATTCCTCCGTTTTTATCTTTAATTTAAATATCTTTAATTCAAGATATCTATTTGTGGTTAAGGGTACATCGATAAAATCAGATTGTCAATTAGATTGGCTTAATTGATTTCATCAATTTTCTTTTACCCAAAACCCTTTTACAATAAACGCCCGCCGAAAAAAGTATCGTATCAGCTTGAAGCCGAATAAGCAGCAAGGATACGCGGATCAAAAAAACAGGGCAGAGTCAGTCTCTGCCCCAGGAGGGATCATGCTCTTCTTTGATTCTGTCGATTGTTCTCATCGGGCTGTCTTCATACTTCTCTTCTTCCTCACTGGCAAGCTGCACTTTTTCATCAGGCTCCGGTTTTATACCTTTATCGTATTTTTGCTGGGCTTTCAGCGTCCTTTTTGCATATGGAAGAGCTTCAAGGCGTTCGGAGGATATTTTTTCCCCCGTGTCGACACAGATGCCGTATGTGCCGTCATCTATCCGCTGCAAAGCTTCTTCGATATCCCGGAGTATGTCCTCGTCATTATTCTCCAGTGTTATTTCCCTTTCCTTTTCATATAATTCCGTGCCTGCGTCGGCCATATGATTGTCTACACCTGCATTGAAATCACCAGAAGCATCTGTTATCGATTGGTTCGCATAATATTCATGCTCCAACCGTGTTTCAGTTTCTTTTTTCATATCCAGTAAACGGTTTTTGAAGTGCTCCGTTTGTTCTTTTGACAATGGCATAATGGCTCCTCCTCTTTTTGCTGTTTCCAATATTGTTCCCATGTTGTACTGGAACTGAAACATCCCGCTTAAACCAGTATCCGTTCTGTTGCATACCTGAATGTTTATAAGGGAAGAGGAAACAAAAGGGGATAACAGATGAAAAAATCGACATTCGTTGTTTTCATTGCAACTTTTGTGCTGTTTACTTTATCGGGATTTCTGTTTCCCATTGACCGGGATTGGTACAATTCTTTGGATAAACCCCCATTGACGCAAGGAGGCAGCGTCATCGGCATAGTCTGGTTCATTCTCTACCTTTTAATTGCCGCTTCCGTTTCTCTCATTTATGAGCGGTATGAATTCAGCAGGGGGAACAGTCTGATCATCTCCGTCTTCACCATGAATTACCTCTTTAATCAGGCTTTCAGCTATTTGCAGTTCAACCTTCACAGTCTTGGCGGAGCAGCGCTTGATACTATCCTCGTAGCTGTAACCTCTTTTGCGCTGATGTTGCTTGCCAAAGAATTTTCCAAAACCGCCTCCTGGCTGCTCGTCCCCTATGTTCTCTGGTCGGTTTTTGCATCATATCTGGCCGTGGGGCTTTATGTGTTGAATTAATTGGCTTAATTATAATTAAGACTGTGCTAAATGCGGCTGTTGATTTCCGTCGAGAGGTACTTGTTTCAACGGAGTGGGCTGAACCTCTTTGCGCTTACGCTCCAGCGGTATCTCACCTATCCAGCCAGAGTCTCGCGTACACACGCATCAATCGAACGCGTTCAAATTCAACAATGTTCTACACATAGCCAAAACATGGGAACCTGTTTTCCGTACTTATATTCAGAGAAATATCAACATTTTAGGCACTGAACCCCGTTTTCCGTGCCTATAAATAAGAGATAGGCAACATTACAGGCACTGAACCACAATTCAGTGCCTGTAATCTGCTGATTGCACAACATATAGACATGGAATCCCATTTTCCATGCCCATATTCAGAGAACTATTTAAAAGTATTCGGCAGCTTCTTCTAAACTAAAAGCAATCAATCCATTTCCTTTATATTGTTCTCAATCGTTTCCCTGCTCATCTGGCCAATGATTTTCTGGTGGATGATTCCTTCGCTGTCAATGAAATAGCTTGTCGGAATGGATATGGCCTGGTAAGTGCGGCCGACTTCATTGCGAATATCCATTAAAATCGGAAACGTCAGACCGAATTCCTCGACAAACGGCTGAACTGTATTGTTTTCCCGTTCGGCACTCGTTAAATTGACCCCAAGCACGACAAAGCCATCATCTTTATACTTTTCATAAAGATCCTGGATATCAGGCATTTCCGCACGGCAAGGCGGACACCATGAAGCCCATAAATTAACAAGCACTTTTTGCCCCCGGTAATCAGAGAGCTTGACCGACTCTCCTTCAAGTGTCTGCAATTCAAAGTCAGGCGCCTTGTTTCCAACCGCAACCCCGACCACATCACCATCAGCTTCCTTTGACGGAGTTTCACCATTGCCGCTGTCCGTGGAGCCGGAATCATCCATTTTTCCCGAATTTGACTCAGGAAGTTCCACTGCTTCTTGTCCGCTGTTGCTATCTATAAATTGCCATACCGCGAAAGCGCCGAGCCCCGCGATGATGAGTATGGAAATGACACCCTTCCAATTCATTTGAAAACATCCCCCTTTTTCTGCTGCTATGTTTCTACTTGATAGTGTAACCGGTATCCCTTTTTTTCAACACCCCGGATGGAAAAAATTCATATAAACTTTATTTCATCAGTTTGAAACCAGCCTCTGGCTGAAAATCCGCTCATGCCTATATTCCAGCCTTCCGTACTTCTGCATATGTATGGAGTGTAGGCATTTCACACACAAAAAAGGAGGTATTTGTTTGTACCCACATATGAATGACACCCTTCCATTCCACCCTATGCGCGACGATGAACAGATAGAATCACCGGTGTATCCTCATGATCCGCAGCAACGGTTTTTGGGAGGCTTTACCGGAGGACTTGCAGGCGGATTGTTAGGCGGGCTGCTTACACCACCTTATTACGGAGGTTACGGCCCTTTTTACGGTGGCGGTTTTTACGGCGGGTACCCAGGAGGTTATCCGGGAGGATATCCGGGAGGATTTTATCCTTATGGCGGCTACGGTGGAGGGTATGGGCCCGGCGGTTATGGAAAATATAAATACGGACCATGGTAACAAAAACGAAGCAAGAGGCCGATCACTCCCACTAAAATAAAAAATGGACCGGATAAAGGTATCCGGTCCATCAGTATATTCTGTTCTTCATCTTTTAAACACTTACCGATTGTTCTTTTTCAACCAAGACACCTGCCGATACGAGTGAAACTGGGTTTGCTATCGTATCACCTACCGGGCACGTTTTTTCAATAAAAGATGCAAATTCCTGTGCTTTTTCAGCTGTTATGTCTGCATTGATGACCATTTTATAGCGTATTTCCTGGAAACCGGGGCGGACGTCACTTTTACACATGAATCCGTCAACATCCAGGTCCCCCTCAAGTTCAACCCGGAAATCTTTCAAATCAATATCAAAGGTTGGGGCATAGACTCTTGCAACAATCGCCTGGCAGGCACCCAGTGCGGATAATAACAATTCAACAGGATTCATTCCCTTATCAGTACCGCCAAGGGATTCAGGCTCATCAATCAACACTTTGAAATCGCGAGCAGCTGTTTCCACCATCAAGCCTTCCGGTAAGTTTTTGGCACCTGCTTTAAACGTGACAATAGCCATTTCATTTCCCTCCATTATTTTTAATTAACGTGGAGCGGATCATGTTGAATTGCGGCACAAGAACTTTGTTAACTATTTCACATAACCATTATACTATAATCTGATCATTCTGTAAAAAAATATCCTGTTTTAATCTTTCCGTCCTATTCCAATATATAGAATGATATAGTAAAAGTGTAGGAAATATGAAGGAGGGATTAACATGAACGCTCACGAAATAGAGTACAAGCTACATGGGGATGATATGCAGTTTGTGGAGATTGAATTGGACCCTGGGGAAAGCACCATCGCTGAAGCGGGAAGCATGATGATGATGGAAGAAGGCATCCGGATGGAAACCATTTTTGGAGACGGTTCGGCAAACAGCAGCGGATCAGGTCTGTTTGGAAAGCTCCTTGGTGCAGGAAAGCGGGTTCTCACTGGTGAAAGTTTATTTATGACCGTATTCACCAATGGAGGCTCCGGTAAAAAGCATGTCTCATTTGCGGCGCCTTTTCCCGGCAGCATCATTCCGATGGATTTGAGTGAGCTTGGGGGGAAGATCGTATGCCAGAAGGATTCATTCCTCGCTGCTGCAAAAGGAGTCTCAATCGGCATTGATTTCAAACGTAAGCTGGGAGCCGGTTTCTTTGGCGGAGAGGGTTTCATTATGCAGAAACTTGAAGGAGACGGGCTTGCTTTTGTCCATGCCGGCGGTACTATACACAAAGTAGAACTCGGTGTCGGTGAGAGGCTGAAAGTCGATACCGGCTGTCTTGTCGCCATGACAAAAGATGTCCATTATGATATCGAATTTGTCGGCGGTGTCAAAACCGCACTGTTCGGAGGGGAAGGCCTTTTCTTTGCCACACTCCAGGGACCGGGAACAGTCTGGGTTCAATCCCTGCCTTTCAGCCGCCTGGCAGACAGGATATTCGCAAGTGCTCCCCAGAGCGGAGGAAACAACAAAGGAGAAGGAAGCATCCTCGGCGGACTCGGCGACCTTCTTGATGGAGACAATAGATAACGGCAGGCCGCTGCCCTCCCAAAAATATATGCATCGCTGTAAAGACAACTCGCCAATTGGCGGGTTTTGAGGCTAAGACAGAGCCGCAGCTGCCTTTATCTTAAAATTGGCCTGCTGTGCGGAAATGCATCCTTGCTGACAATTCATGCTTTTTTACGGCAAAAAGAAAAACAGGCAGCCGGATAATCCGGCGCCTGTTTCTTTTATTTGATGACAAATACCGGGCAATGGGCCCGCTGGACCACATAGTGACTGACACTGCCCAGGAACATTTCTTTAAGTCCGCTGAAACCGCGGTTGCCGATTATGATTAAATCGCTGTCATGCTCCTTTGCAAAGTCAACAAGTCTTTTTCCCGGCACTCCTTCGAGAATGTGGGTGCTGGTCTTATTCGGAAGCTCAGCCAACTTCTCTTCAACAGATCCCATTGAATTTTTAATATCTTCCTTCATTTCATTGATGGTGGTTTCATTATACATTCCGTAACTTCCCATCGAAACGGGTGGATTGAATACCGTCACTACATCAACCTCAACCTGTTCATCCTCCTGAGCCGCTTTCAAGGCAAAATCCAGCGCCTTTCCGGCAAGTTCCGATCCGTCATACGCAACCAGTATCCGCGAATAGACATTTAACATTTCAGACCCTCCTATACCGATTAATTTGAATTCTTAAACTTTCAACTGCCAGCTTTTCCGACTGTGAGAAAAATTAGAAGCCAATTCTGAGGATCTGGGTTGTTCATGTACATTTCTAATTCTTCATTATATTATCCTTCTACAATGATTCAATTACTCCTGCTGATGCTTTGGTCCAGATCGATAATTTTTGTGAATTCTGCCGTTTGGATTGCATTAAGTTTGCACCCGTGACAGAATTTCGTCTCCTCAGTGATCAAGCTGGCTGTCACCAAGAATGCCCATGGATTCAATTTTCTTTTGAGTTTCGATCGTGCCGAGAAGATATATCTTATGATAGATTTCCCGGACAGTATTCCCATATTCATTACGGTCTTCGTCACCGGCATCTTCAGCTAATGGATGCATGAGAGCATCCGGATGGAGAAAATATTCATGTGTATCCCCTTTTGCTCCGGCTTCATTCAGCTGATCCCGCAGCGCATTCACTTCCTGAGGTGTGGCGTATAACTCGAAATACTGCTGGTCTTCATCAAAAGGAAGTTTCTGGATGTCACCTGTCCGCAATGCGATAAAATATGTTTCTTTCATTTGAAAATTCACTCCTCTCGGTTGTTTCATACCCAACTGCATTATTCTCTAATCAAGTCGAAGCTGCCGGCCTGGATCGGCAGACCCATTTTCAGTCTGCATGGCGGAGCTTATAAAAGCGCCGGAAGTTCACAACGATTTCTTTTGCTGAAGCATAAAAAGGTACAGCCAGCAAAATGCCGAAGAATCCAAACACGGATCCAGCAGCCATAATGACGAGAATAACCGTTACTGGATGAAGGCTCAACTTTTTTCCCATCACTTGTGGAGTGATGAGATTTCCTTCAAGCTGCTGGACGACTATGAATACAATGACAACCTTAAGCAGCATCATAGGACTTGACATTAAAGCAACAACCACTGCCGGTATGATCCCAATAAAAGGCCCCAGAAAAGGAACAATATCCATCACCATAGCAAAAATAGCCAGCAGAAGCCCGTACTTAAGCCCGATAATCCAAAAGCCAATAAACGTCAATACACCAACGATCATTGCGACTATTACCTGACCGACAATATAAGTCGATAACGTCTCATCTAAATCATGAAGGATTTCCCTTCCTTCTTCATGATGCTTTTTGGGAATGAAATTCAACACGTGCGGCGCGAGTTTATAGTCGTCTCTCAATAAATAAAAGAGAATGAACGGAATGACGATCATTACCGTCGCCACACTGGCGGCCATTGACACAATTCCCATAATATTATTCCCGATTCCTCTTGCAAGTTCTGCAAAATAACTGATCGCTTTATTTTTCACTTCTTCATAGGATACGAGACCAAAGTTATTCTCCTGTACAACGTCCTCTGTTTTTTTATCGACCTTTTCCAGATCCTGAGGCACGGAGTTCGCCAGATCGTTAAACTGTTTGGCAATACTGTCTCCCGCAAAATATACGATTCCGCTGAGCAGACCGATTAACAGAACATAGAGAACAATAATGGCGAGGACTTTGGGCATCCACTTATCCATAATCCGGACGATCGGCCGAAAAAGGTAATAAAATAAGCCTGAGAACACCAAAGGAAGGAAGATGGTGAACAAAATAGCTTGAATCGGCGTCATCAAGTAATCCACTTTTCCGAGAAAAAATAAAATCAATAACACAAGCAATACGGCAGTGCCGTACTTAAAGAACTTATTATCATAACTCATACGCGGACCCCTTTTTGATCTTCTTTACAGTTCGTTTACCCGTATTGCGGCGAATTAACACTATTCCTTATGTATCAAAAGTACAGGCAGACAAAAAGGAGATTGGTATGCGGCGGCGAATACTTTCAAATGGTGAATTTTGTCGGCGAAAGGAGAGGTTTTGTTGAATATTAGCGGAATAACAATAATGGTTTGTGATGATTCACTTTTAATCCGAAAGAAGTTGACCGGTCTCCTCAATTCCATCGGGGCCGAATCGGTCATAGAAGCTGAGAATGGACTAGAGGCCGTCCAAAAAGCGCAAAACAGTGAAATTGATTTGATTTTTATGGATATTGTCATGCCTGAAATGGATGGAGTAGAAGCTGTCCGCCATATAAAGGCCGGCTTACCCGATGCATACATCGTCATGGTTTCATCGGTCGGCACACAGAAAAACTTAATGAAGGCTTTAAAAGCAGGCGCTTCAGACTTTATTCAGAAGCCCTTCCAGGAGGACAGCATCAGGCAAATCATCGCCCATTTCCAGAAAGAAAGGGGTGTACATAATGTTTAGTCAGTCTTTCGGCCATTTTTTGCTGAACCGGCATTACCTGACAAAGGAACAGCTTCAAACAGCTCTCGATAAAATGGATGAAACCCGTGTGAAGCTGGGAGTGCTTGCCATGGACAGCAGTTACATGACCCCCGGCCAGGTTTCAGAAATCCATGAGAAACAGACAGCCGTCGATAAGCGGTTTGGTGAGCTTGCTGTTGAGGCAAGCTATCTGACAGAGGAACAGCTTGAAGAGCTGCTGGCACGGCAGAAGAATCAAAACCTGCAGCTGGGGCAGGTCATTCTTGACCATAACTGGATGAAGGAAAAAGGCAGCTTACCGGAAGCTGCCTTTACTTCGTTATTTATCTGTTAAGGAATCTGAATAGTCTTTGTGCTCCATCCGTCAATTTCTTTCAAAAAAGCCGCTTCCGGCCCTTTTCCAGTCTGGAAGAGGTTCTTTTTCATTCCAGTAAATAGACGGTTGATCTTAAGGGCTTCGAATTCAGAAGAGGTTTCCACTTCAACACGGTAATCAGGCGAAAATAAAATCACGCTGGTTACATCAGAGCCTCCGCCATTACTGCTGATTATACCGCTTACAGCAGAACGGACTTCATCAATGCCTCTCCACTGTAAAACAGATACAATTTCGTGGTTCAACTTATTTTTGCCCGGCCCGGATTGAAGCTCAGCACTCAATACTTCATCGATTGCCCGAATTCTCGCTTCATTAAAAGATATATTGGGTTCAGAACGCTGCAGGTGATCTGCACGATCGCCGATTTTTTCTTCCACAGTTTTCCCTGTCAGCACCCTTTCAGCCTGGCCGGGAATGGATCGGTCGTAATTCCTTGTCCCTTCCATTGCGAGTTCATAAATGACTGCTGTCGCTGCAAAACTGGCCTGTTCGGCGGCATTGGATGCTTGCTGTTTCACTGCAAAAACTTTCGTGAAATTAAGGACAATAAGGAACATAATAACCATGATAAAAAGAGAAGAAATGAAAAAAATCGTTATATTTCCTTTTTCATCCTGTATACGCAACCGGTTCATTTAATCAGCCTGCCGCTTACGGACTGTGTAAACGAGACTTTGGACAATCCTTTGACCATGTCATCAGGAATAAAAATGATGTCCATATTAACATCAGCCTCCGCTTTAAAAGTGTTCCCACCAGGCTGAATCGTAATCGATCCGCCCATGCCGGCCCCGCCAGATCCCAGTATTGCTTCACCGGCGCTAACAGCCTCCGATTCAATTCCAGTCACCGAATAAACTTTCGCAGCTTCATTGACAGCCGAACGGGCTACAACAACCGAGTAACCGGTAATCAGCAGCTGCCAGAAAATCAAAAATACTAAAATGATAAAAGGTGTAAGCGCAAGAAATTCTATTGCCGCAGAGCCTTCTTCACTCCGTAACCTTTTTTTATGATTTCGCACGGACACCATAGTTTCCCACCGCCTTTTTCAGCCAGCTTCCAGCGAATGTTTCTTCCTTTTCCCAATGATGGACTTGGAGTGTAAGCAGAATGACAAAAAACGGGAAAAATAAAAGATTCAGGAGCATCTCACTTAACACCACTGCAAGATAACTATCCGTGATCCTCGTAATCCCTATCATGCCAGCTGTCCCAATGACCAATTCAGTTAAACTTAGCAATACAATCAAAAGCAAAAGCGGGAAGAACTTCCTTATCCCCAGTTGCAGCCCCGGCTTCATACTTCTGAATACCGGCTGCCCGCGTAAAACAGCTATGTATGGTGTAAGGAAAAACAATACAATCAAAATAATGCCGGGTATCACAAAAACCGCAAATCCCGCCAACACCATCATGGTGAACAGCAGCGCAAATATATACACAGGAAAGCCATACGTGAAAAAAGCCAGAAAAGCAGGCTTTAGCAGCTGTTCTTCCTCACGTAGTTCCGCACCGGCAAATCGGATAAAGGGGACCTGTCCAACTATAAGAAATAAAAACATTAAAAATGAATTGAGCAAATCACCCGCGGCAGGCAAACCCGTTCGCGCGGCCTCCAAATAGGCAGCATTTGCGATGACATTATGCAGAACCATCAACGGGAGCAAAAGAGACAGGGATAATATGAAAATGCTCCCGAAGTGGTTCGCATAAATACTGAACGCTGCCGCAATATTTCGCTTTAACATGCATTCCCACCCCTATGCAATTCTTTTACAGTAAACCTAAACGATTATTCTATTAAGACCATGCACCTAGATTACTTCCAGGCAAACTGCCATCCTCCTATGCTCCACGAAGAAACTTTTTCACAGACATCTCAGCCTCATACTCCATTTTTCGATCTGACATTTCTCTCATTTCTTTTACCCCTTCCTCTCCAGAAGAAAAGGTGACCGGATTGCCATGGATGTCCAATTCAAAAGTGGCCAGAGATTTTTTTAAGTCGCTCAAGATATCCGGGCGGATATTATCTTTTAATAGCCTTATCAACTTATTGTATGAATCCTGTTTTGTTTTTCTGAATTGATCCTTATGCTGTTCGAAAAAGTTAATCAAGTTTTCGATGGCATCGACTTTTTTTATAATATTGGTCCCTCTCCGATACAAAATCTCGCTAAACTCTCCACTCAACTCCAGCATGGAGCGGGTATCTTTTTCTGTTAACAGTGATTTTTGATTAATAGCAGCATCAAGTTCTTTCATTTCATCCCACAATCGGTTAAGCTCGGTTTTGCTGCTGACCATCATGTTTTTCAGTTCATAATACGCTCCATAGTCCTGCTTGATTGACTGAGCTTCACCATCCATATCCTTAAGTAAAACTTCTATTTCCCTTACAGCCTCTTCAAACATCCATACATCATGATCTTTATATCTTAGGAATTGTTCCCCATTCCGCATAATGCTGTTATAGGAAAGAACCTGTTTACTCACTTCTTTTGCAACATGTACGGGAGGCAGCTCTCCATCTTTTTTAACCGTTAAGACAGCATTCGGTTTTTTAAAGCGGAAATAGAGAACAAAGCAGTAATCGACCCCTTCGTGACGGTAACTATAAGGAAACAGTTCATACGTTTCCAATAGCTTTTTATGCTTCTGTATTTGCTTTTTCACTTCCGCTGTTTCTAATGCCATGCTATCCATCATCCTTTTTAATATTTTCCTGATAGGTTTTTCGAATGACTCAAGTTCTCCATCCCGATGATGTCGCAGTTTTTGAAGGTATTTGCCGTGAGTTTGTGATGTTTATCCTTCTTGCCGTTTGTTATTCTTCAGGATGTGATGACACTACTCAATTGCTGAATAGAGACTTTAATCCATCAGTAATACCTTTCTTAATAGTTGTCGCAGCCCTTACGGTAGAATTCCAGATTTTTTTAGCATCCGCTGCAATTTTCTTCCGGTTACGATACAATTTAACCGCTCCAGTCCCCGCTGCCAGAACACCGCCCAATACGATTGCTCCTGCTGCGATTGGCTGGGCTGCCGGGATAGCCATTCCTATTGTTCCCGCGTCAATGAGGAAGCTTCCCAAACTATTCAAGCCGTTTAGTGTCTCGCCTTTGCTAAAGTTATCTATCGTATCTGCTGCTGAGAACACTGCTCCAATTGAGGCTGCAGCAATATTAAACCTGCTGACTGTTTTGAAAACACCATTAGCGTTATTAATTGCACTGAAGCTATTCTCCACATTAGCAAGTGTTTGATGGGAACCAAAATTATAGGAAGTAGGGTTGAGAAAGTACGCCAATTCCTTGTACCGGCCATACCCCTCTTTATAATCCATAACAACCGAATAACCGTCCGGTATTGCCTTAATGCTTTCATTATTGGCACCAATCAGCTTGAAGGTTGACATCAAGTAACGGGACTGCAGGTTGGGATCACGGAAAAACTGGCGCATGTCCCCCAGTTGGTCACCGTGATTGATCGTTGACTTCACGATGCCGTTGTAAAGGAAGTCATTAAACTCTTTTGCTGACGGCATACCCGGTTCCCAGTATTCTTTATCTGGGGATCCAGGGTTCTGAACTTCAGCGTTTGGCGGCATTACCTCACCAGGCGGCTGCAGCGGAAGAAAACCGTATCCCGGATTTACAGGAGTTATTCCGGGATTGTGCCGGTCATGCTCTCCCGGCTGTATGTCCCATTGTTCAGTTATCCAGGGTTCTGTGTTCCGTGGTCCTGTTTCCCAGGATTCGCTCTTCCACGATTCGTTTTCCCACGATTCTGCCTTCCAGGATTCGCTTTCCCATGATTCCGAATTCCAGGCTGGAATATTCCAAGCACCTGATGCGGCATAGGCTGCAAGCGGAAACAAATTCAGGAATAGCAGATAAAAGGCTGCAGCACCGGCTAGGAACGATACGAGCCCTTTTTTTTTGAACATCGATTTCCTCCCTAATTCAATAGTTTATTGTCCATTCATACGTTCGTTATATGTTTTTTCAAGTTCTTTAGTCACTTCTTCGAAATCGGCGGTTGCCATTTGGTTAAGATCATCAAAAAGGTTGTCCCGGGTTTTTGATACAAATTCATAATGGCTGTCAATCAGCTCCATTATGTCATCATCCTGATCCTCTGACAGTTTGCCTTCAGATTTGAGGTAGAGAATCGCCTTTCTCTCATTTTCAACTTCCTTGAGCATTTTATCTTTCCACTCAATGTGAAAGTTCATGATTTCCTGCTTTCTTTCGGAGTGGTCGATATTTATTTGGCGTTTTGAAGAGTAAAGCCATTCGAACCAGCGCTTGGCCATTTCGGCCGAACGGTCGAATTCTTTCTGAAGCTCATCCTGGCTCTGTACGGATGCATAGGTTCCGCCTGCTGCCCTGGCAACTTCCTTCAGCTGCCTGTTGCCTTCGCTATCCACATCGAAACCGATTATATTGACCAGCGGAGTTATTTCAGATTGTTTCAGGTTTTTACCCGCTGATACAGGGTTGCCGTCACAGGTTTCCACACCATCGCTCACAAGATAAATGATATTTGTGTTTTCCGTACCCTTTTTCATGCTCAGGTCCTCTTGAGCTTTAGCAAGGGATTCGGCAATCGGTGTCCAGCCAGTCGGTTTGAATTTTTCCAGCGCTTTATTCAACTGGTCCACATCATATGGCTGCAATTCGTAAACCAGCTCATTGCTGTTGCAGGATACTCCTTTGTCCTTATCGGCATTGCTGCCTTTATGGCCATATACTCTCAATGCGACATTCGCTTGTTCAGGAAGAGAAGCTGTGAATTCACGGATGGCTTCTTTTGCCAGTTCCATTTTCGTTTTGCTGCCGATTTTCCCGGCCATGCTTCCGCTCGCATCAAGGATAATCTCAACGTTATAGTGTTCTTTGAATTGATACCTTGGATCTTCCATATCCGGGCTCCCAAATTTGCTGGCTTTCCATTGTTGAGCCAGTTCCATTGGATCAGGATATTCAGGCACGAACAAGGAGACGATGTGCGCGGCGTATTCCATCTTTTCTTCTTTTGAAGCATTCTCGCTCAACACTGGAAATTGCTCTAATTTCTTTTTTGCATCTGTGCTTTCCAGGCTGTCAACATTGTGGAACTCCCCGATTGGATATGCGAGCAGTTCGCCCAGGGAACCAGGAAACGGAGGGGCGGCTTCATTAAACGTTTCGGCTTCTTCACCGGAATCTGCTGCACTCCCTGCAGTTTCTGTTTCTTTTTCTGCTTTTTCCGGTTTTTGCTCCGAACTTTGCTTTTGTTCCGTATTAGCACTTTCCACTTCTGTCTGTTTATTGCTGCATGCTGAAATGATCAGCAGCATGATCACGAGTAAAATGGATATTGTTTTGAATCGTTTCACGGAACCCCTCCCTTGTTGCCGTTTAGTGCAGTGAGTCTGTTTTGATATTGGGTAGGCCTTTTCCGGCACTCTTAGCTCGATGCGTGACCGGTTCGGTGTTGGGTATGCCTTTTCGGGCGCGCGTAATGTAAATGCATGTGTCACCATTTAGTAATCGTGTAGTTTCTGATTTTTTTCTGTCCCTATGCCTGGCCGGGAAAATCCATACTTGCCAGTCAACCGGAAAATCACAGGCCTTGCCTGATAGTGCTTTGATCGGACGTCAGCACATGTTCTTCCTTTATCCGATATTGCCTATCAGTTCTGTCAGTTTATCCACAATGGCCTGTCCAACTGAACTATCCCCCTGGAATACAGTGGTGATGGCAGCCATCAGTACCAAAATAATTCCGCCGATCGCAACCCATTCCAGTGTCTGTGAACCCTTTTCATTATCAATAACCCCTTTTCCTTTTGTATACATGCTAGTCATGAAATGTTTCATCGTTCTTTTCCTCCTTTTAAGTAAATGGTATTAAGTATTGAACAAAGACTTGCCAATCAGTTGATTTTTCATCCTGATTTTCTGCCTTGCCAACACCTCCTTTAAGGATTCGGCTGGAATGACTGTTGCCTCATTTGAAAATATCAAGCACTGCATTGTCTCCATACAGGAGATTCAAAATAACCAGGCCGGCAATCATGATCATTGCGGTCGGTGTTACAATCAAAGTGGTGATCAGTGTAACCTTCGGTGAGGCTTTGGCCGCTTTTTCCTTCACTTTTTCGAATCGGATCCGCCGCATATCCTCCGCCTGGATTTTGAATGTGGTGGATATCGGCACACCTAGTTTTTGACCTTGAATGAGCGCTTTGATAAAAGCCAGGAATTCAGGACTATCATTCCGGGCAAGCAGGGAACGATATGCGGCTTCCCGCTCAATCCCAAGATCGACTTCGTATAAAAACCTTGTGAATTCCTCCTGCAGAGGCCCATGAAAATGCTGAAGGATTCCGCGCAGCGCCTGATCAAGGCCGACTCCAGCCTGCAGGCTTACACTTACCGTATCTAAAAAATCCGGCAAGTCATACGCAAGTTCATCCTGTCTGGCTTTCGCCGCGATCCGCAAAGAAAAAATAGTTCCGAAGTAACCTGCGAGCGGCAGCACGAATAACCCGAATTGAGCGAGCGGCAGCCCCAGTACGAGCCCGAGGACACCGGTCCCAAAGCCGGCGACCGTCAGCGCCATTTTTGTCCCCTGGAACTGGGAAACGGTTAAATCATATGGATTCCCCGCTTTATACAGCAGTTTTTCAATTTCATCATCTTCACTGAAGAAGTTAATTCTTCTGCCCAAACCGGCATAGTCGTCTGCATGCTCTGAAAATTTTCTGATCATCCAGGCCAAAAGGGTCCGCTTTCCCCGGCCCTTTTTCAAGTCACTGGCGGCCACCTCATAGATGTGGGCGGCCACTTTACGGCGTTCCTGTTTATAAACATACAAATGCCTCAAGCCAAGAAGAAAAAACAGCAAGAATAAAATGACTGATAGAATCATTGCCGCATCCAACTTATCACACCCTTATATTCGTGACCTTGCGGACGAGCACAAACGTCAGCAGGGTTCCGATGATGAATAATATGCTGATAATCATCCCCGGAATGCTCCACAGGGGTTCCAGAAAATCATCCATAATCATATTCATGGTCAAAATGAGAAATACCGGCATGAACGGCAATATCCCGGCGATATGGCGCTGTTCAGCTGTCATGGTCTTAATTGTCTGCCTCAATACTTTCCGATCTTCAAGTGTCTCTGCCATTTCATCCAGCACCGCATATAAGTTGCCGCCCATTTGTTTTTGAATCAAAAGCGTGGCGATGAACAGCTTGAATTCCCTTGTCGGAACGCGCTGCTGCATTTCGGCCAGCCCTTCTTCAAGGCTTACGCCAAGCTTCAAGTTATGGGAAAGCCGGGAAAACTCGCCTTTGGCCGGTTGTGACACCTCGGCTGCAACGACATCCATACCCTGCGGAATCGTCAAACCGGCCCTGACACTTCCCGCCAGTGTGCGGCAAACTTCCGATAGCTGGTCATTCAATCGTTCCCGGTATTTATTCCGCCTTAATAAAAAGAGTAAATAATACGTCAAAACCGGTGCTGCAATCCCTGCAAACCAGTTCAGCGGGGATGGAATCCCAAACAACATATACGAAAAAACAGCAATGGCAAGCCCTTCGAAAAATAGAATGGCATAAAACTCAGAAGGCGTGAGCGGAACATTCGCCCGGTGCAATTTCTCTTCAAGGCCTCTGGCATAATCAGTCGGGTCAAATTTCTCTCCCCAAACCGAGATGAAGCTTGTACGCTCCCCGCTCCGGTCAAACCATTTGCCGACCTTCTGTTTCCACGCTTTTTTCTCCATCCGGTATCCAAGCAGGCTGTAAAAGCCCCAGAGCCCGAAAAGGACTGCAATACTATACAATACGGCGCCCGCCATGAACGTTCACCCCGTTTCCATCCGATTTGAAAACCTCCGGATCCACTGTAATTCCGAATGTCTTCAGCCTGCCGAGACATTCGGGGATGATGCCTGTCGGCGTGAAATATCCTTCAACATCGCCATTTTCGGAAACACCTGTGCGTTTGAATGCGAATATTTCATTCATTTTTATACGTCCTTTTTCATCTGTCAGTACTTCCGATATTGATACAATTTTTCGGCTGCCGTCAGACAGGCGCGCTCCCTGGACAATGAAATCGAGAGCACCGACAATATACTCCCTTACAATATGAGTCGGGAGCTCCATTTCCGCCATGACCACCATCCCTTCCACCCGGCGAAGGGCGTCATCCGGTGTATTGGCGTGAATTGTCGTAATTGAACCTTCATGTCCGGTGTTCATCGCCTGGAGCATGTCAAACGCTTCCGCTCCCCGCACTTCACCGACGATAATGCGGTCGGGCCTCATCCGCAGCGCATTTTTAACGAGCTGGCGGATGGTCACTTCCCCGCTTCCCTCGACATTGGCAGGCCGGGCCTCCATACCCGCGACATTCGGCCGGGCCAGCCTCAGCTCGGCTGAATCTTCAATCGTCACAATCCGCTCTCCCTGCGGTATGGCAGCTCCCAGGACATTGAGCAAAGTGGTTTTCCCGCTTCCTGTACCTCCAGAAATCAAAATATTGAGTTTCGCCTGGACAATGGCATTGAGAAAAAGAGCCATCCTTTCATCCAGTGTCCGGTATTCAAGCAAATCGTCCATTTGGAACGGCTCCTCGCGAAATTTCCGTATTGAGACGAGCGTTCCTTTCAGGCTGATCGGCGGTATGACTGCGTTGAGCCGGCTTCCATCCGGCAATCTGGCATCGACCATCGGTGAGCTTTCATCAATACGCCGGCCGAGCGGTGCGACAATCCGGTCAATCACATGCCGAATATGGTTTTCATCCCTGAAGGCGACAGTAGCCGGCTGCAGCTTGCCCTGTTTTTCGATATAAACTTCTGATGGCCCGTTGATCAGAATCTCTGTAATGTCCCCGTCCTGCAGCAAGGGCTCAAGCGGCCCATAGCCGACCGATTCATTGATGAGCCGTTTAAGAAGGCTGTCCTTATCCTGGCGCGGAATGACAACCCGTTCTTCCGACATGAATTGGCTGACTAGCTGTTCGATTCTGAGCTTTTTTTCACCTTCTGCCAGACTGGTCAGGGCTTCAAGGTTGGTTTCGCGCAGCAGCCTCGCCTTGTAATGAGCCGCAAGTTCATCAAGATAAGGGTTGCTGACAGCAGCTTCTGCATGTGTATTGCTGTTTTTATGAGGTCGTGCCTTCTTTTTTTCAAATAGCGCCAACATGATCCCTCCTATACGATTAAAAAACCGGCAGAATCGAAGTTCGCAGGTCTACTTAAGCTTGCCCAGCACCCATTTTCGAACATCTTTTGAAAAAGCGGACAGCTTTTTTTCGTTTTGGGACTTCCGCAGAGGTTCACCCTGGTTCACGGCAGTCTGAACCCCTTTGAAATCTCTCCTTATTTTCGCCTCAAGTGGATAGTCAATCGTGTTCTTTATGTCATTTGCATTAATTTCGTTTTCCCTGCTTATACCGTTGACGATGAGGCTCATCCTCCCCTTAACATTAATCCCCAGCCTGGAAAACAGTTTTTCCGCCTGTTTTAAAATCTGGATTGAAGGTGTATCCGGGGTCATGACATAGTAAATCGCATCTGCTTCCTCAAGTGCCGTATATGTAACTTCATCCATCACGGTCGGCAGGTCGACAATGACGAAATCGTAGCTTCTCCGTGCTGTACGGAGAAGACGTTCAACGAATTCATCCGTAAGGGTTTCGGCTGTTTCAGCATCCCGCGGACTGAGGAGGACTTCGAGCTGAGAAAACTTTTCCTTTTGTGCAACGTTGCGAATATGGCTCTCATTCAGCTCATCAATGACCGGCTGCAGATCGGCGATTGACCTGTTCGATTCGATTGATAAAAAAGTCTCCGTTCCCCCAAACTGTAAGTTCAAATCCATAAGCAGCACCTGAGCGGTGGATTCCAGTTTCATAGTCTGGGAAAACACACTGGAGATAATGGAACGGCCGCTGCCGCCTTTCCCGCTGTAAAATGCAAGAATCTGGCCGCGCCCGCGCCTGAAATTTTGTACTGACACTGCTGTTTCCTTTTCTTGAAGCTTCCGTTCTTCAGCCGATTTAACGATTCCATCCAATCTGCCAGACAGGAGCGACGCTTCATCAGGCATAACGAAGAAATCGGCAGCCCCTGCTCTTGTCACGTTCCGAAGCAGCTGGAAATCCTGTTCATCTGTTATGTAAATGATTGTTGCCAGCGGTTGGATTGACTGCATGAGCTGAATCAAATCAGAATCATCCTCTGCCCCGCCTCTTAAAAAAATCAGATCCGGTGATATACGGTCCAATTCTTTCCGGACGTCGGAGGAAGCAAGCCTTTCCGCTTCATAGCGGCTCAGTATCTCAAGCCTCCACTGTGCGTTTTTATCTTCTTGTTCATCTATAATGAGAATTTTGATTTCTTCAGTTTCCACGAACAGTCTCCCTCCATTTCTAGTCCTGTTTGGATGGCTCTGTTTCAGCTTTATCCGTTTCTTCTTGCTCATGAGGTGGCTTATCATTTGTTTGTGATTTCGGTTCGCCGGCATTTTCAGGCTGTTTTTCCTGATTCTGAGCTGGCTCAGACACTTCCTGTTGTTCTTCTTTTCCTACATTCGCTTTTAAAACCCTGATACTGTCAGCATAATTTTGCATATGAATCAGATCCGGTGCCTCGCCGGAAGGGATCTCGACCGCCACCCCAGTAAGGGAACTCCCCTTTTTCGATACACCGGCAACCGGCACATCGTTCATAAACAGCTCGGTAACAGGATTATCTTCAAACGTATGGGAAACGATAATATCAATCCGGTCAAGGGATTCCAGCTCCTGGTCAAAGTGGATCCGTTCGGATTGGGGAATAAAAACTAGCCTGTGATCGGCTTCTCTCACATTCGACACCGGTTTGACGATATTTTTGGTCACCAGATCCCCTTTTGTGAGCGGAACAACAAATACTTTATCCTGTAAGTCCCCGGCTTCAAGAATGTGTGATTCAGTCACAAACCGGTTAGGAATTTCGACCGTTTCCAATTGTTCAGGTTCAATAACAGTTCTAGAAGGAATATCTTCTGCTGCAACAAAAACCTTTGTCATTCCACCCAATTCAGTATTTAAGTCTTTCACTTTCTGTAAGAACAGAAGGCCTGCTGCTGCTGCCAGCAAGAATGATAGCGTAAGAAAAATGATGGCTTTTCTTTTGGATTCGAGCATTTCCTGGTTCAACTCCTGCCTGGTAAACTAAAAAGAGACTGCTCCTATGGTCATAGTCATGGTGCAATCTCTTTTTAATGTCAATGGTAATATATTAAATTTTTGTGTCTCTTTTATCATATTTCATTTTAACCATTGGTCAATCCTGCCATTTTTACCATGTTAATGATATTATTCTTTTCATTCCTGTGTTTGTGTCTATAGTCCTGGTATTTTTTTCTCCCTTTTTCTTCCCTTTCTCATTATAGGCCCTGATACCGTAATCCGTATCGAACAACCTTTCTGTTTCTTATTTATTAAGTCTTTTGAACCCGTAAGGTAACTCAGGAAGCCGAACGGACCATGAATTCCACAAAAAAACAAATGTATATTTGGGTAAAAATACTCATTTTTATGTTTAGCCGTGTGAACTCTATAAAGCAATATAAAAATCATATATTTCAGCAAACAAGTTTTTAGATTCGACTATTTGCTAAAACCCTGTTTTTACCGCGGAAGATAAATTGTCAGTAAGGGAGCAAATAACTTATAAAAATATGGATCAGTGCAGCTATGCCTCTGTCTTCGCCTGTTGGCTTGCCTATAGGCTGGTTTTCTTTATTAATTGGCTTTTTACTTTGGCTGTGTTAAAGCTCAATGTTGATTTTTTACACTAGTTGATTGTAGTGGAAGGTGCGAGACTCCAGCGGGATTAGCGGGACAGGTGAGACCCCGCAGGAGCGGAGCGACGAGGAGGCTCACCGCCCGCCCCGCGGCAAAGAAGACACTGTGAGTGCGACCGAAGGGAAGCAGGAACAGATGTCGCCCTTGTGCCCTTGGGTGAAAGCGAGTACCTGCAACGGAAATCAACACTAGCGTTTAACAGAGCCTTTACTTTAAAAGATGTCTAGAAGGCAAAACAAACGGTCAGTGGCTTAAAAAGCTTCTGACCGTTTGTTTTGTGTGTGATTTAATTGTTGAAAAAATCTTACTGCGCCATAACAGGGTCCGTTACTTTAAAAGCGCCTCTATTTTATATTTAGGGAACTGAGCACCGGCTTTCCGATCCATTCGGCCAGCTTTTCTATATCAGCCGAAAATGAACGGTCTTGAACAATGGCGGGTACGAGGTTCCTGCCCGTTTCCCAGTAAGACCTGGTCAACGGCGACAGCCTCTCAGCACCTGAAAGCTCGGCGGCTTGCAGGGCACATAGCAGTTCGCATGCCAGTACCATCGAGGTGTTTGTGACAATTTGGCGGGCATGACGGGCACCGGTCGTCCCCATACTGACATGGTCTTCCTGATTGCCTGAAGACGGAATCGAATCAACACTTGCCGGGTGGGCAAGCGTTTTGTTTTCGGAAACGAGTGATGCAGCAGTGTATTGCACAATCATTGCACCCGACTGCAATCCAGGCTTTGAGCTTAAAAATGCCGGAAGATCACCGTTCAGTTGCGGGTTGACGAGCCTTTCCAGCCGCCGTTCGGAGATATTCGCCAGTTCTGCAGCTGCAATTTTAAGAAAATCCATTGCAAGGGCAATCGGCTGTCCATGAAAATTCCCTCCGGATATCACTTTGTCCCCGCCCTCAAAAATAAGCGGGTTATCAGTCGCAGCATTCATTTCAATCTCCAGTTTTTCTTTTATATAATGAAGAGCCTGCCTGCTCGCTCCATGCACCTGGGGAATGCAGCGGAGCGAGTATGCATCCTGGACGCGCAGTTCTCCCTGTTTTGTCGTCAGTCCACTGCCATGGAGGAGCTTCCTCATACGTTCTGCTACTTCCGTTTGTTCCGCATATCCTCTTGCCTCATGTAAATCGGCATCATACGCATCAATAATACCCCTCAGCGCCTGGAACGTAAGCGCAGAAATCCAATCAGCCGCATCAGCAAGCTGTTCAGTTTCCAGATATGCGAGAACACCGACGGCTGTCATGGCCTGTGTCCCATTTATAAGGGCGAGCCCTTCTTTCGCTTTAAGCACAAGGGGCTCTAGCCCTTCCATTTGGTGGACGGACTTAGCCGTAATCCGGTCTCCATGGTAAAACACTTCCCCTTCACCAATTAAGGAAAGGGCCAGGTGGGCAAGCGGAGCAAGATCCCCGCTAGCCCCGAGCGAACCCTGAGAAGGAATGACCGGATGGATTCCGCGATTGGCAAATTCAATGAGCCGCTCGATCACTTTCGGCCTGACACCCGAAACCCCTTTCAGAAGGGCATTGGCGCGAAGAATCAGCATCGCCCGTGAAATTTCCTCTCCAAAAGGCTTACCAACTCCGCAGGCATGTGACCGGACCAGATTTAGCTGAAGTGATTCCACATCTTCTTTATCGATCAAGTAATCGCTGAATTTCCCAAAGCCTGTTGTTATGCCATATACCACTCTTCCTTCTCTGACAATCTTTTCGACCGCTTTTCGGCTCGCTGCTGCCTGCTTTAAACTTTTGGGATCAGCTGCCACTTTTTCTTTTTGAAAAATGATTTTATTCATATCGGAGAGTGCAAGTGACTTGCCGTTTAAAACTACCATCGGTTCACCTCTTTGCTACTGCATTAATGAGATAAAGAAAAAAGAAAGGAGGGGATGAATCGCTGTTGCTTGATTCATTCCCCTCCTTTGCTGGATGCTGTTCTGACAGACTCATTCCATTTTATTATACGACCGGACAAAAGATCATTTACCTACTCTTCACGTTCCTGCCTTCTGGCTGTCCTGTACACCAAGCTGCCCTGCCGCCAATTTGCCCGTTAGGAAATTCAGGACAACATGAGCGGCAATTCTGCTCGTCATATTGCGGAAATCCTGGGTCGGATCGATTTCCACAATGTCCATGCCCTGGACAAGCGGGTCTTCAGCCAGCCGCCGCACACCTTCCAAAAGCGTGCGGCTGTCCATGCCGCCGGGGCCAAGTGCAGGACAACCAGGTGCCTGTGACTGATCCAGCACATCCATATCGACTGACACATATACCGCATCGACACGGTCTTCCAGCCTGTTCAAACTTTCTTTTATAATGTCTTCAAGAGCACGGTTGCGGATATCTTTCATTGTATAGACCGTGACGCCTTCTTCCATTCCGTACCGGGAATAATGCTTGCTGTTTGAAAAGTTACGTATTCCAATTTGTATCAGGTTCTCCCCTGTAAGCACTCCGGACTCCAGCAGGCCGCGAAACGGTGTTCCATTTGACGGCCCGCCATCTTCAAGATTTCTCAGGTCGTGATGGGCATCAAACTGGATGACTCCCACGTTTCCTTTTGCCTTTGCAAATCCTTTGATGCTCGGGCAGCTCACCGAATGATCACCCCCGAAAAGGATCGGCATGATGCCCGGGTTTTGATTAAAAAGTGCAGCCACTGTGGTCTCTATCCTTTGCTGCGATTCACGAATATCCGTAACATGCATCAGAATATCTCCGCAGTCATGAAGTTTTATGCCTTTTAAATCGATATCGTCTTCCACAGCATACGTTGTAAAGGATGACAGCATCTTGCGGATGGCTTCCGGTGCAAAAGACGCGCCCGAATGGCTGATAGACGGCTTTGACAGCGGTGCTCCAAGAATGATCGGACCATCAATTGGAGCGGCTTCACACCTGTTGACGAGATCTGCTGCTTTTGTAATGCCGCTGTCTACGAATCCAGCCTGCCCTGCCGGCCGTAAAAATGAAAGATCACTCATCTCCATCCCCCGCTTTCATATACTTTTTTCCCTTTTACGTATACAGAAGAGACATGATTAACTCCGTAATGATACGGGATATAGGCATAGTTACCGGCTTCCCAGATGACAAGGTCTGCATACCGTCCTTCTGAAATACTGCCAGCTGATTGCCCGCGTCCGATTGCGTAAGCCGCATTGACGGTCACCGCATTCCAAATTTCTTCCGGCGTCATTTTCAATTTCAGCATCGCAAGATTCATGATGAACTGAAGATTTTCGGTTGGCGAGCTGCCCGGATTGAAATCGGTCGATAAAGCAACCGCTGCGCCTGCCTTGAGCATTTCCCTCGCCCTGGCGTACGTTTCCTTTCCTAAATAAAAGGTAGTTCCCGGCAAAAGAACAGCAATCGTATCGGATTCAGCAAGCATCCGGATTCCTTCATCTGATGCACCGACCAGGTGGTCCGCTGATGCTGCTCCAAGTCTTACTGCCGCCTCCGTTCCACCAAGCGGATCGATTTCATCCGCATGGATTTTCAGGCGAAATCCTGCTTCACGGGCGCGGCGCAGATAGTCTTCAGACTGCTCAACTGTAAAAACGCCGGTCTCGCAAAAAATATCCACAAACTCGGCAAGGTTTTCATTTTTGATAAGCGGAAGCAATCCGGCCATTTCATTCAGAAACGCCTCCGGATGCTGTTTGTATTCCGAAGGAAGGGCATGGGCGCCAAGAAAAGTTGAAACAACCGTTGACGGATGTGATTCTTGCAGCTTCCTCACAGCTCGCAGCTGTTTCAGTTCCGTTTCTTTTTCAAGTCCGTATCCGCTTTTTGCCTCGAGTGCCGTCACTCCATAAGACAGCATGCGATCGAGATGGAAACGGGCTTTTTCAACAAGCTCGCTTTCACTGGCTGATTTGGTAGCTTTTACTGTGGCTAAAATACCGCCGCCTTGCTTTAAAATCTCAAGATAGGGAACGCCCTGAAGCTTCAGCGCCATCTCGTTTTCCCTTGAACCGCCAAAAACAAGATGTGTATGAGGGTCAACAAGACCCGGGGAAACAAGTCTCCCTTTACAATCGATCGTTTCTGCCGCAGTGATTTCTCCGGCATCCGATTCCGGGCCTGCGAATTGCACTTTTCCATCCTTTACTGCAACAGCTGCATCTTCAACAGTCTTCAGTTTTTGCATCTCTTTTCCCTTCAATGGCCCGCAGCTGCCATCCGGCAGCAGAAGCTGGCCGATATTGAGAAAGAGAACATCTGCCTGTTGTGCCAAAAACTCCACTCCTTACTGTATATGTTTGCCGTCAAATGACCTTACTCTTAATAAGGCAGCATTTTATGAACATTTACTGGCAATCAATCATCCGTCAGCATCGGAAGCTGAATGCCATGTTTCCGGGCTGTTTGGACTGCACGTTCATATCCGGCATCAGCATGCCTGGCGACACCGAGGCCCGGATCGGAAGTAAGGACCCGTTCAAGCCGCTTGCCAGCCGCTTCGGTACCATCAGCCACAATAACCATTCCAGCATGGAGGGAATATCCCATTCCTACTCCGCCGCCATGATGGAAGGATACCCAGCTCGCTCCGTTGACACCGTTAATGAGGGCATTTAAAATCGGCCAGTCGGCGACTGCATCACTTCCGTCCCTCATTGCTTCGGTCTCCCTGTTTGGAGATGCGACTGAACCAGTATCAAGATGATCCCTGCCGATAACAACCGGGGCAGATAGCTCGCCGCTTGCCACCATTTCGTTTATGACTTTTCCAAACTTGGCCCGTTCACCGAAACCGAGCCAGCAAATCCGGGCCGGCAGCCCCTGGAATTTGACTTTCTGCCTGGCCATCTTAATCCAGTTGACAAGATGGCTGTTATCGGAAAATTCCTGAATGATCCGTTCATCAATTTTAAAAATGTCGTTCGGGTCTCCTGAAAGGGCTGCCCAGCGAAAGGGCCCTTTCCCTTCGCAAAATTGAGGCCTGATGAAAGCCGGAACAAATCCCGGGAAATCGAAAGCATCTTTTACACCTTCATCGAATGCGACCTGACGGATATTGTTGCCGTAATCGAATGTGACAGCCCCTTTTGTCTGTAGGTCAAGCATGGCTTTGACGTGAACCGCAATGCTTTCAAGCGCCTGTTTCAAATATTCTTCGGGATCGGTGTTTCTCAGTTTTTCCCCTTCCGCAAGGCTCAAGCCGCGCGGCAGATACCCCACGAGCGGATCATGCGCTGAGGTCTGGTCAGTCAATAAATCCGGGCATATTCCGCGCTTTACCAGTTCAGGCAGTACTTCTGCCGCATTTCCGAGCAGTCCGATCGACAGGGCCTTGCCTTCATGCTTAGCCTCACTGGCAAGTGTAAGTGCTTCGTCCAGCGATTCGGACATTACGTCACAGTATCCCGACTTAATCCTCCGCTCGATTCGCGACCGGTCCACTTCTACAGCGATGACGACACCATCGTTCATCGTGACAGCAAGCGGCTGGGCCCCTCCCATTCCGCCAAGCCCGGCAGTGACGGTAAGCGTATGGCGCAGTGAACCCCCGAAATGCTTTCGGGCAGCTTCCGCAAACGTTTCATACGTCCCCTGTAGAATCCCTTGCGAACCGATATAAATCCAGCTTCCTGCTGTCATCTGGCCGTACATCATCAGCCCTTTTTGTTCAAGCTCCCGAAAGTGTTCCCAGTTCGCCCAGGCCGGCACCAGGTTTGAGTTAGCAATCAATACACGTGGTGCATCTTCGTGGCTTTTAAAAACGGCAACCGGTTTTCCTGACTGAACGAGCAAAGTCTCATCATTTTCAAGTTCCTTCAGCGTATCGACAATTTTATGATAACTTTCCCAGTTCCTGGCGGCTTTTCCTTTACCGCCGTATACCACAAGGTCTTCAGGCCGTTCGGCAACTTCAGGGTCAAGATTATTCATCAGCATTCGCAAAGCCGCTTCCTGTACCCAGCCCTTTGTGTTCAGTTCCGATCCGCGCGGTGCCCGGATTGTATTCTGGATGCCAGCCATTCACGCCACCCTCTCGCATTTGATTTTTTCTGCCGCAATTTTCTAACGTCTCTACTTTATGGTAAACGCTTTCATAAAAACTTTCCACAGTTGCTTTTTAATTTTATCATCACACCGGAAAGTTCCTTGGATTTGTCATTCACTGTTCAAAATCCGGTTTCTGCACCTGGTTTTCAGGGCTGAAGATCAATTCAGTCTAAAGGCTGAAAAAAATTCAATCGCTGGCTCGTTATGAAATTTTTCAGATTCACCTATACTTGAAGTAACAAAACAAACAGGAGATGATATCTGATGTTGGTCGCCCTTTTTAAACCGTTTCTCAGGAAAAGGCATACTGTTTCCGAAAAGTACTCGAGTAACCTTGAATATCAGCGTGCAATCGAGGAATTGAAGGATCGCCGTGCCGGATGGCGGACATTCTTTTAGTGACCTGCTTCTTTTCATGGAGCAGGTGTTTTTCTGAAGAAACCCCTTTTTTGTAGTACTTGATGATCGATTCTCCGATGGACGGTTCCTAGATTAATCGACTGCCACTAAATGAAAGATTCAGGCGACTTATTTTACGAATTACCCGCATGTTTAACACTGGTTACGCATTTTTTCACGCCCTGGACATTCCTTTTCACGCATACCGGCACCACCGGATTACCTTATGTGCCTTTTCACGCGTAATCCGGTGCAAATCACGCCAAACGCTTAACATTTCACGCTCAATATCTCCCATTTCACGCCAGAACTGCTGTTTCACGCCACTAAGTCCGATATTCACGCTGGAACTCCTTGCTTTCGCGCCGAAGCCCCAGCGTTAAACCGCTAATCAAACAGATCCAACCTTCTCACACACATCACATCGGCAACCGCCATGCCTTTAGGAGGTGACAGATGCATAGTTACGCTGGTTTTCACCCGCTTTTTTGAAAATATTCCCGGCTGACAATTTCCTGCAACTGCAAGGTTACGGAAATGCCGCTGATTCTCTTGTCAAAAAAGGCTAATCAGAAAATTTCAAAGCACAAGGCACCATAACTAAAAAGCCCTGCTTGTATAACTTGCACACCTGTAAGGTACTGGGCTTCACAAGGCAATACTGCTACAATGGGAATATAAATATAGCGAAAAAGGGGTTTGGTTATGAGCAGCTTTGAACAGAATCTAGAAAAATACGCAGAACTCGTCGTCCGTGCCGGCGTCAATATCCAGGAAGGGCAGACACTTGTCATCAATGCGCCGATTTCTGCAGCGGAGTTTGTCAGGAAAGCAGCAAAAAAGGGGTATGAAGCTGGAGCGAAACACGTACATATCGAATGGAATGATGAAGAGACAACCCGCATCAAGTATGACTATGCACCGGACGAAGCTTTTCACGAGTTTCCGATGTGGAAGGCGAGAGGCATGGAAGAGATGGCAAAAAACGGTGCAGCTTTTTTAAGCATCACGTCATCCAATCCCGACTTGCTTAAAGGGGTAGACCCTGAACGGATTTCCAACTTCAATAAAGCAGCGGGCAAGGCAATGAACAAATACCGCCAGTATATCCAGTCTGATAAAATCAGCTGGTGCGTCATTGCCTCCCCTTCAAAAGAGTGGGCTGCAAAAGTATTTCCAGGTATTCCTGCAGAAGAACAGCAGCAAAAGCTGTGGGACGCGATTTTCAAAGCGACCCGGGCAGACCTTCAGGATCCAGTTGCAGCCTGGAGAGAGCACAATGCATCACTGAACGAAAAAGTTGAGTATTTAAACGGAAAGAAGTATAAAAAGCTTCATTACAAAGCGCCAGGAACAGATCTTTCCATTGAACTCCCTCCAAGTCATATATGGGTCGGCGGCGGCAGCGAAAATGAAAAAGGCGATGCATTCATCGCAAACATGCCGACGGAAGAAGTCTTCACCACACCTCTTAAAAAGGGTGTCAATGGAACGGTTTCGAGCACAAAACCGCTGAATTACGGAGGCAATCTCATCGAAAATTTTTCATTCCGATTTGAAAACGGCCAAATTGTAGAAGTGAAAGCGGAAAAAGGCGAAGAGACGCTGAATCATCTGGTCGGAACAGACGAAGGCTCGCATTATCTTGGGGAAGTCGCCCTTGTGCCTGATGATTCTCCGATTTCCAATTCTGGAATTTTGTTTTATAATACGCTGTTTGACGAAAATGCTTCAAACCATCTGGCAATCGGCAATGCGTATGCGTTTTGTATAGAAGGCGGCAAAACGATGTCTCAGGATGAACTGGCAGACAACGGCCTGAACGAAAGCCTCACCCACGTGGATTTCATGATCGGCTCCGCAGAAATGGATATCGACGGCGAGCTGGCAGACGGCACGCGCGAACCAATATTCCGGAACGGCAACTGGGCGTTTTAAAAGAACCATTGATATTACTAGCTATTGACGGCTCTTAAAATAACAATGGTCACATAACGGTCACGTAATTCTACAAATCAAACAATTTATCCAACTTATCAGCCACGTCTTGTTGCATACTAGGCAAGACGTGGCTATATAAATTCAATGTAATTTGTATGTTTGAGTGACCTAACCGCTCAGAAATAACTTTAGGATTAACATTTTGTTGGATTAACATAGTAGCATGAGTATGCCTTAAATCATGAAAACGAATAACTGGTAAACCCGCTTTAGCAGACAGTTCCTTAAACCTTTTTGAAAAAGAAGGTGGATCGACAGGATTTCCGTACTTTGTACAAACCACCAAATCGTTATCATTATATGAAGAACCAATTTTTAGGCGTTCTTGGTTTCTCTCCACCTTTTCTTTTTTCAATTGGAGTAAAAGATGTCTAGATATATGGATTGACCTCACACCACTACTTGTTTTTGCACCTGATTTAAATACCTTTCCGTCTGGTTCAAGTATCTGATTGATATAAATGATATTTTCCTCGAAGTTAATATCTCTCCACCTTAAACCAAGTATCTCACCTTTTCTCATCCCCGTATTAATAGCTAAAAGATAAGCGATATAGTAGCGATAGTTAAAGGTATACTGTAAAAATTTCTGTGTTTCTTCAATAGTCCATACACCTAAGTTAGGTTTTACTTCTCTAGGCATGTCTATATTTGTTACTGGATTATGCTGGATTAAACCTAATCTTTTTGCCTTTGCAAACCCTAACTTCAAAAGGGAAACAACCTTTCTAATCGAGTTTACGTGAAGGTCTGTTTGTGTTACTAATTCATTTACGTATTTTTGAAGCAGTGAGGAGTTTATACTACACAACTCCAAACCACCCAAAAGTGGTTGAATATGGTGCTTATAAAGCGAAGTATGAGTTTTGTAAGTATGTCTTGAAACTTGTGATAACCGCTCCTTCAACCATTCCTCAAAAAACTCATTCACCGTTAGTTTCGTTGGTTCAATAAATGTACCGTTATTTAACTCATTAAGAAGAGATGCTAATGCATTCTCAGCTTCCCTTTTTGTATGAAACCCCCTTTTTCTTTTTTGTTTCCGTCTACCAGTTTTAGGGTCTTTACCAACATCAACAATAAAATCCCATTTTCCTGTAGCTTTATTCTTTTTTATACTTCCTTTCACAACTAAGAACCTCCTGTGTATCCCTTAGCTTGTAAAAGGTTTCCATTATAATTATAACATCTTAAATACTTTTCATATGTTATTCTTACTTGATTATCCTCTTGAAGAAAACAGAATTATGCTGATTATACTTAAACAAAATAACCAGGATAGGATAATTGGATAATTCAAGTGTTGTCCGTTAGAGTAGCTACAATTGACTATAGAAACTAATTTTCCATTTCAAAAAGAGTATCATAGATCGTTCAACATAAAATTTAACACTTATTCTCTTTTTAAAAGCTTTAGAGGTATCCTCCTTTTCTTTTCTTGAAATAGAACTAATAAGAAAGCATTTAACTTAATGCTTTTTCTTTTTGTGGTCATTAAGTGTTTTAGATGCTTTCTTTTTTTGCCCTTTTGTTGATTTAGGATTAGATAAGGTTTTTCCGGCTTTACCTAATCTCCCACCTGAATGTTTTGTCATAACAATCCCTCCTTAATTTAGTATGAGTCTTAAGAATTTCCATAAATTATTATTATTTACCAGTTATTTCTATGATAATATAAAAGTAAATAATTTACATAGATAATTTCTAAAAGAGGTGATTGGATGGGACTTGGATTCCGCAAAAGCATCAACTTAGGTGGCGGTGTCAAAGTTAACGTTGGTAAACGTGGGGTTGGTGTCAGTGCCGGAACTAAAGGAGCAAGAGTAAGCGTAGGCTCAAGAGGCGCACGGGGAAGAGTATCAGTTCCTGGAACTGGAATCTATTATGACCAGAAGTTGGGTGCTTCTAAAAAGTCATCAAGACGGTCTAGTAGCGGAGGAAGCTATCAAAGTTACAAGACAGTGGAACAACAAAGGCAAAAAGAATTAGAGCAGGCTAAGGAACTTGAAAAAGTCAAAAAACAACTAGAAGTATTCGAAGAAAAAATAGAATATTTCACTTCTATTCACAAGGATTGCACCGAAACTTTTGACTGGGTGACTATTGTTAAGACCCCACCTTTTGAATACGGAAAATCAGGACCAAATGAAGAAGAAGCAATCAAATACTTGGAAAGTTATAAACCCACTTTCCGAGATAAATTCTTTAAACGTATTGAAGCAAGAAGGAAACTTTTAGAGCATGAAGTAATATTGGCAAAAGAAGAAGATGATAAAATGTATACCAATTGGCAAGACCTTAAAACGCTTGGAGAAGATGTCTTATCTGGAAAGCCAGAAAGTTTTCAAAAGGTTATTGATGACCTTGCTCCATTTGATGATATCAAAGATTTAGGAAGTGAATTTGATTTTAAGTTTATTGGCGATCAAGCAGTCTTCAACCTATATGTTCATTCGGAAGATGTTATTCCTGCTGAAGAACTCTCCTTAACCAAAACAGGCAAACTATCTAGAAAGAAAATGACTAAAACTAAGTTCTATGAACTTTATCAAGATTATGTTTCTAGCTGTGTGTTAAGAATAGCGAGAGAGTTGTTTGCACTGCTTCCATTAAAAAATGTGTATATAAATGCGATTGGAGAGCAATTTGACTCTTCTGTTGGTTCAGAGGTTGAAGGTGTAGTACTATCTGTTTTAATAGATAGAGAAACCCTAAACACACTTGATTTTGACCGAATAGATTGTTCAGATTCGCTTGAGAATTTTCAACACAATATGAAGTTCAGAAAAACCAAGGGCTTTGCATTTGTTGATAAAATGGAGGTGGGATAATTGCTGCAGTTGCTCCTTGGTCTATTGTTAGTCATATTGGCTATTGCTTTATTAATGTTTGTTATACAAAATTTCATTGGATTTATTGGGATCGGTATTGTTATATGGGCAATTTATGAATGGTCAGTAAATCGAAAACTAGGCGCAAAATCCAAAAAACCGCTCGCCCTTATTTTATCTGGTGCGCTAGTTGCATTATTATGGTTTGGTTTAAGTACTCCTACTGAAACTGTAGATAAAGCAGAAGAAAAAGTTGCAGGTGAATCAATAGAAAAGGTTAACACAGAAAGTAAGGAAGAAAATAAGAAGGATGAAACCGAAAAAAATTCTACTGAAGATATCAACACTGAAAAACAAGAAGAACCAAAGTCTGAGAAAGAAAAAAATACACCAGATAAAACGGATAGCAAAAATGATGAAGTAGAAAGTAAGGAAGAGGATAGCAATCTTGTTCCAGCGACCGTAACACGCATAATTGACGGAGATACTATTGAGGTTTCAATGAATGGAGAACGAGAAGAAGTAAGGTTATTACTGGTTGATACACCTGAAACAAAACATCCAAATAAGCCTGTTGAACCCTTCGGTCCTGAAGCAAGTGCTTATGCTGAAGAAGTTCTTTTGGGTAAGGATGTAAAGCTTCAAATCGGAATTGAAGAGCGGGATAAGTACAACCGTTTATTAGCTTACATATGGGTAGGAGATAAAACCTTCCAAGAAATGCTTTTGGGAAATGGGCTAGCTACAACTGCGTACCTTTATAACGATTTAACATTGCTAGATCAGTTCCATGCTGCTCAGGATAAGGCAAGAAATAAAGGTATCGGTGTTTGGTCTATAGATGGATATGCACATGTAGACCATGACCATGGATACCATTATGAAGAACCAAAAAAGGAAGTGGCAAAGAAGCCAGAATCAAAACCTGTACCGAAACAAGAGCCAGCTCCTCAACCTACATCTTCTGGCTACAGCGGTCCATTCGATCCTACCGGTCCTGACAGGGACTGTGGAGACTTTAACACTCAAGCTGAAGCACAAGCCTTTATGGAAGCTTCAGGTCCTAGTGACCCTCACAGACTAGACGGTAATGATAATGACGGAATTGCATGTGAGAGTCTACCTTAATGAAAAAGCACCGAACTAATCGGTGCTTTTTTTACTTACTGCTTTTATTTTCTAAATATGTCTTCCAACTTTTTTGTTTTTAAGTAATTCGGGAAAATGATAATAAATTGTGAAAAGTTTTGGTTTTTGTACATTAACCTTATCTTCTTTTTTGCTTTTTTTGTATATTTTGCTACCCATCCAACCTTAATATTGGTATCCCATAAACCAAAATACTCCACATAATAATTCTTTTTATTAATTGTAACCACCCAATCAAACTTCAATTTTGATGTTGACGGTAAATGAGGAAATACCTCTTTGTAATATGGTCCTTTTCCAAATGAAAAGTTATTCTCAATTAACCAGTCAGCAATATTTTTTTCTATTACAGAATCCCATTTTTCACCGTTTCTATCTATGAGGTGTTTGTTTTCCATTAAATAAGATTCACGATAATTCGGTCCATACATATTCCTCAAATGATATTCTTTCATATAAATTTTTTCACATTTTTCACACCATCTATGTATGTGAGCAATACTCTCATGGTTCATACGAAATTCAGCGATAGTCTTCCATGTCTCACATTTTCCGCAATATTTTAATCCTTCTCCCAGCATTTCGGAGACTAATTTTCTGGTAAGCACTCCCTTTTTCCTTGACTGTACTTCCTGAAATTCCTTGTAACAAGTGATACACATCGTCCTAAAGGAGTTACGTGTTATAAAGAAGTTGCTTCTATTTTCTTTCAATATTTTATGGCATCTTTTACACTCTCGATAACCTGGAGAAACCTGATATTTATATAACTTATTCTTTCTGTTTAAATTCAAGTTTTTTGTTGCATACGCTCTTATTGTCTCCCATTTTCTTGGATGTAGTATCCTACAAATTTCTTCTTCATCTTCATAATAAAAATTATTTCTCAAATATTCTTTTTCCCATTTTTTCCATTTTCTCTTTTTTGATTGTCTTAATAAACCTAATTCCTTCCTCCTGTATGATACAGCATTCTTAGTCCTGCCCAACTTTTTTGCTAATTCTTTATCACTCAAACTGTTACAATGCTTAATAATCAGCGAGTCTTCCTCTTCCTTCCAAAATAAATTATTTGGAGTAAGTCCTGCTTCAATTAAAACCTCATTCCAATTTTCAAAGTGATTCCTATATTGACTGGAAGAGGGATAACCCTCTTTCTTTTTCATTTCATCTCTTTTTGGTACTCTCCCACCATGTTCCTCTACCCAACGTAAAAGTTCATTAATTAGAAAATCCTTTTTCATTTTTATCCCCTCTATACTAAGTTTTTTATTATTAACAAATACTGAAATAAATACAAAAAAAGGTGCATGGCTTCTGCCACGCACCTTACCAAGCATTATTCCTTTGTTTCAACTTCTCAATTGCTAACTGAACTTTATCCAAATCACTCAATCCATTTGGCTCATTAGGAGTTGTATGGATATGTGCTACCCTTCTATAGTTTATTCCCGTCTCATATCCCATAAGAACGTATATCGCACGCTTCCTATCTCCATTTTCTTGCCAATCTACGTCACCATAAACAACCCGATAATAAGCACCAGTACTGTGCTGGGGTGCTGGAATATCAGTAAAGTCAATCGCTTCTTGATGGATTGCCACAATAAACCCCTCCAATATAGCTAGTTTACAACATAAAAAACTCACACGATATTCCTAAATATAAGTTAATTACCCACATAATCGTAATTAGAAAATAGCAGATTATTTTAAATTAAACATTGGTATGATTTTAAGATTGCTTGATTATCAATTCCATTTATCTTTTTCAACTAACGCACCACTAGATAACAATTAGAAATGACTGTTATTATAACCCAATCCCTTTATTCGTGACTTACACCTGTAAAAATTTCGGATTCACACTTCATATTTTAGGTCTAAAAACCTTTGATAAGCTGCCTCATCTTGAAACATTTTGAAATATTCAATATCCCTTTGGGCATTCAGTATTTGGTATTGTTTAGCCCTGTCTGAATTGTCAGGAATTTGGGATGATATCAACCCATTAATCAATTCTGTTAATGGTTCACCGATCGCTTTCTTGAAATTAAACCCTAATAGTTGAAGAATATTGAACGTTTCTTTTGAAAGTAAAGGCTTAAACGCTTCAAGATTTTGCAAATTCTCCTCGGGATTTTCTTGATCGCTATTTTTAATTAATCTTTCTAATAAAGGTAAAATATTAGTTGTAATATATTTAATATCTTCTTCAGAAATTTTCTCGGATACCAGTTGCTCATCATAGGTTTGAGCGATTGATATTAATTCGTTCTTCTCAGCAATTAGGTTATTAATGATTTCTTCTAGATTATTAATCGTTTCTTCTTTATTATTTTTTGCTTTAGATGTTCTTATTTTATCACCGATTGCTTGTGTACTGCTTTGAGCTAAATATTTTGCAAGAGAAACACTTGCTTTGAGTAATTCTTGATTATCCATCATGCAAGATTACCTCCTTTTTTCTCCACAACATAATCATTCGACAATAAAGAAGCCTCCCCTTCAACATATTTAATTCAACTTAAAATATTATAATGATTGCATAACTGCCCAACATCCAAATTGCTTTCATATAATTACACTTATCCGAATGTTTTTAAGAGAATTTATATCTGAGACAATAACTCAGGTATAAACGCTTCAATTGATGGAAATGTTGTATTTGAGGTGATAAATATGCTTGTCATAGAGGTTGTTCTTGGATTTTTGTTAGCTTATTTGTTCGTTAATTTCTACATGAATAAAAAGAAGGATGACTACCAAACACAACTACTGGCTCACCATATTAATAAAAGCGAGGAAATGAAAAGAACACTTGCTATGGGGCTTTATATGAGGTTTAAAAAAGAAGACGAAGAAGATAAACACTTATCATCTTCCTACATAAAACAAAATCCAATTATGTTTGAATCATTTGTTGCTGAGGTTATAGAAAGTGCAAAGGAAGGAAGTACTTGGGTTTCTCCACCGAATGGTGACTTTGGAGTGGATTTTGAACATGTGACTGATAACGGGCTTTATCTTGGACAAGTAAAATGTTACAAAGGCAATTTGCCTTTTGAACCAATAGCCCTTGTACACAGTAATATGGTCAAACGAGGGGCTACAGGAGGATATGTAGTTACTACAGGCTCTTTTACAAGTGCTGCAATGAATTATGCCGAGGACTTAAATATAGAGCTAATAGATGGAGTAAAGTTAGTGGAGTTATGGTTAACAGGGCTGGAAAATGCAGAGCAAGAAATTAAAGACATAATTCCAGAATATATATAAGCCGCCTTAATCGGCGGCTTATTTTTACCTTACTATTTGCTACTCTGTTACACTTTCTAACAGTATTCTTTTCTCAAATCCACCACGCTGACTTTTTTTATCTCTTCTTTTTTTCTCTACCTCTTCTAGACTAACTCCTCGCACTTCTAAAATTGTATAGAACACTTCCAAAATGTCCGCCATTTCATCTGTTTTCTCCTTATTGTTTGCATCTAAAAATTCCTGTACTTCTTCCAATAGTTTTTGCTCCAACATCTGATAGTAATCTTTTTGATCTAATACTTTAGATGATTGTATTTTACCTTGTTCTTCAATAATTTCAGGAATTTTATCTCTTACCAATTTGTTATAAATAATCATTTACTTATGCTCCTTACGAATGTCCTGTAAAATTTGTCAGTGGCAGGATTATAACCTCGTATACCTTCCCATGTAAATCCTAACACCTGTTTTGCATCTTGGTATACTTTATAGACATAATTTGCTCGTATTTTAGGAGTCTTACCTAATTGAGCAATTAGTTTCTTTTTAATTGGATGATTACTAGCAATAAAATGCTCATTTCTTAAGATAAGTTTATCAACATACGGTCTATCAGGTAAGGCATCACTCTTCTGCTCATTACAGAAACCATGGGCAAGGACTAAATTCCAAATCTCATCATGATAAATAAATTGTCTTGGTAAGACATGATCGACGTGGATGTCATTGTTTAACATTTTCTCTCCGCAATAAAAGCAGATTCCATTTTGATATCCATTTAAAACGGGTCTGGTATGAGTTATGTCAGTTCTTTCATACCCATTTATTAAATACAGTTTTCTAATATCGTTTGTTAGTTGGCTATTTTCTCTTCTGATTTCGAAAGCAGCCTCTAACAAATCCCATCTAGAGGATGTTTCTTCTAATAATTCTTCTTTTTGGTCATTTGAAAATATCCGAAAAAGACTGTCAGTTAATATCAATCCACTATTTGTTCGTTCATAAAACTTAACTGGCAACTCAAGGTTGTTTACTGTGTGAAAACGTGGGACAACATCTCCAAAGGCTTCCCTTTCAACTCTCTCAATTGCTTGTTCCTTAGTTATGCTTCCCAAGTTATATAAATCCATTATTCTTTCCATTACCGTTCTTCTATTTGGTAAAAGCAACTGTGGTTTATTGTTTTTAAGTCTCTCATAATATACTTCAAAAAATTCAACAGCCAGGTCATGCATTGTAACTTTATTTTTTTCTTTCTCTGCCAATCTATATAAACACTGACCTAAAGCAATCTTATATGTAGCTTGATTTAAACCGTAGAGTATAATAGCTCTCCAGAAGTCCTTTGTTTCAAAATCATTTTGTTCCATTTTGCTCACCCCTCATCTATTTTACCACCCATTTCCAAAAAGAGTTTTAATTTTTAAATTTTGGACAGTAGTAAAGGATGCTGAACAAATCCCTATAAAAAAATAAACCGCATGAAGTCAAAATAAAACCTTTGATTTCAAGCGGTTGTATTTTTCATTGTTTAAATCAATTAGTTTTCAGCATATATTTCAGCCTATGGTCAATAGCCTTATTCCAATTGACTTAACCAATCATCTTCACTTACATTTTTCTGGTCATCCTCGATAAGTTCACTAATATCATAACTTGCCTTTTGACTTTTATATCTGGATACCCTCCGATTTCTTTCTTCCGTTTCCTGTATCTCCTCCATCATCTTCATAACTCTTTCTTCTTCTATTTTTTTATTTTTCTCCTCTCGAACTTTCCTTTTGAGAGCTTTTTCTTTTAGTTTTTCCATTTTCTTTTGTCCACTTGGATTGTTGCTTATTGCATTTATCCTGTTATCCGCATGTTCTTTTAGTATTTGACAATTAGTTGTTAAAAGAACATAAAAATCATCTTCATCCAGCCAAATATTTTCTTCTTCTACTGTATTAAACCACTTGTGTTTCCGGGTTTCACTACTGTTATCTCTCGCTGTTGCCGAATTGAGAAACGTATTTATCTCTTTTTCTACGTTGACTGGTTGAGGTTGTTCTTCTTCTTTTACTTCGTATCTATTTGGCGTTTGCCTCACATTCCCATGACAATTTGTATAATATTGCCCTCGATGCTTTCTTATTATTCCTTCATTAACGCAATCATCAATTATTTTTACAGCAGTTTGATGGGAAACAGATAAAACAGACTCCCATTCGCTATAGGTGATTGAGTATGTTCCTTCACTTTCAGACCCCTTAAAAAATCGCCAATCTACATAAACAAGTACCTTTAGCTGAGTAATAGAACTAGTTCTTTCATACATATCATTGTAAACTTTTGTAAAACCATAGAATAACCAATTTCCGCTTTTGACAGGCTTTATATATATATCACTATTTAAGTCTGGTAACATTACATCTATAGTTGTATTGTTTTTCAGTTGATAATCATCAAATTCAATGTCAATATATCCTTTTTCTTGTAACGTAATTAAGGATTTTTTTACTTTTTTCTTACCCCTGCCTTGATTCTTATCAAATCTTGTTAGTGAATTAAGTAAATCAATACTTACAATTGCTCTGCTGGTGTCCTTAGCTAGATTAAGGCAATGTAAATGGTAAAACAAAATGAACTCTTCATCTGTTGCAAAATATGGAGTATCAAAAGCAAACATCTTGTTTGGTATGGGTACAAATACATCTTTATTTTTCATAAAATCCGCTCCTTTTTCTCTTATTAATCTATCAACCTCCAGATTATTTATGTTTGTTTATTGTTTTGTTTCTCTTTTTTTGTTCTTTATCTGGTTTATACTGTCAAGAATCTGTATGATATCGTACAGATTCTACTATAATAATCAATATATTCTGTATGAATCCATACACAGTATTAAATAACTCTGTATTTATTTATACAATTTTACTATGTCATTTTTACTCCCTTCTTTTTGTGTAAAAACAAAACAGAGCCTAGCTAAATACAAAAAAAGCTAACAGCAGCAAAACAAAACATGAACATATCACCCAATAACAAAGGGAAAAAGGGTATACTCCTCCCACTGTTTCAAACGGATGATTTAATTGTTTTCATGTTTTTGTTTTTAGCCATTAGCTTTTAAATTCAGCTTATGTTTGGATCGGCTTTACGTTATATATAATATTACCTAATAGCAACTTACCTGTCCAGCTATTTTGAACATGTTGGAATCTTTTCCTTGAATAGTATTTGCAGTTTTACCAGTAAAGTGTTAACAAACTACCAATAAAAAATTTTTTTAAAACTTCTCTAGTCATTGTTGACTCTTCACTCATATTGCCAAATAAGTAATATATGTCTAATGTATTCATATTCTGGACGGGGTACTTTTATGCAACTTGACAAAATTCTTCAAAAACAAGGACAAATATACTATGTGTAAGATAAAATGGACTAGAATATACTTCCAAATTTGTAAAGGTGGCGACAAAATGTGAAGTCAACTGGTATTGTTCGTAAAGTTGATGAGTTAGGTAGAGTTGTTATGCCCATAGAACTGCGACGTAACTTAGGAATTAAAGAGAGAGATAGTATGGAGATTTTCGTTAAAGAGGATTTAATCATATTAAAAAAGTATCATGCCGGGAATCAATGTTTAATAACAGGTAAAATATCTAGTGAGAACTTACATTTAGGCAGCGGTAAGGTTATATTGAGTAAAGAAGCCGCTCAAGAATTGTTTAACGAATTAGAAGGTAAGTTAAAAACAGAGTAATATAATTTTCCATCCTTTTAATAAGGGGTACAATAGGTCAGAATCTTGAGCCACTGACCTCTCCTCTTATAAAGACTTCACCCTTTTTTTACTTCCTTTTGATACTCCTTTATCACCCTTACAAAGCCAATGGTAAAATGTATATTATGTGGCAATCCTAGTTCTAAAAATAATTCCTTTACGTACTTCATCCTCTTACGAGTATTCGTAAGGTCTAATAATATTTCTTCTTTTACAGCACCTAGTATTAAATCTGCTGCCTTTTGATAGTCCTCACTTTCGAAAATATGTTTATCCAATATATTACCAGGCATCCTATTATAACCATTTTGATACGAATCATAAGCCCTTATTGCATTGTCCTCTAATTCGTTTAGTGATGAAAAGGAAGTATACTCTATAGGTATCAAACTAATATTAAATTCATTTCCTAACCTATAATCCATATATACTTCAGTATTTCCTGCACTTTTAACAAAATGTTTATAAGCCCTATCAAAAACTGCTTTGGCTTGACCAACATAATAACTATCTTTTGAAAGATTATGGATTACATAAATACCAGAAAAATTATCTATATTTTGGTTTTCTTGTTGACTTTTATATCTAACTCCTAGCAATTTTTGTGGTGTTAGTTGGATTTTTTTTCTTAGTTCATCCAACTCTTTTCTTACAGTTTCTTTATTACTGTTTCGTACAAATTCAGTTTGCTTTTTATAAAAATATGAAGGTGATATTTCATAAGGTTCAGAATCACTCAAAACATCCTTTATCCAGTTTAGTTCATCTTCTGTAAGCATATAATCACCTTTCTAAATAGTCTGTATTTCAGCTGGTAAATATGACAGTCTTTTTCCATTTTAGCAAAATCATCTTTTTTCAACTATCCTGCCCCCGTTTAAATAAAATATTGGTTTCATTTAGTTTAGGATCGCTCGTAAATTTATAAACAATGCACTCCCAAGGAGTGATTTCGGTACAAGTCTTGGTATATTTTACAAATCATCACTTTATAACTATTTAAGTTTGATATAATTATACATAAGCCATTAAATAAATACATAATTTTCAAGTAATTATTTCATAAGGAATTTATCTAAAAAGTAGGTGACGATTTGAAAAAGCATATTTTGTCTCAAGAATACTATAATGACCCAGTTACAATACGGTTAGTTGAATTTCTTGAACAAGAGCTTATTGATCTAGAAGAAGCTACGTTATTTTACCGATACCCAATGATTCGGGAATTAGATGAGGAATTGCGTTATCCTAGCGTTTTACTTATTACCCCTATTCATGGGATATTACTTTTCAAATGTGATGGTGTAACAAAGCAAAGGCATCATGAAGTAGATTTACTTGGAGAAGAATTATTACGAATTGAGGACTTACTATTTTCAAAACTTATTAAGAGTCCTAATAAAAAACTTAAAAAAGGTCGGCGTAATCTCTCTTTTAATTTGTCTTCTGCTCTATATCTTCCTAATTTCGAAGAAGACGACATAGTTAGTACGGATGTTGAATTACTTACAACAAATAATGAGGTAAGAATCTTCCTCCAAGAATGCAAAGACGAAGAAATTGATGAAAAAATTTTCAAAGAGATTTTTTCAATTATAGAAAGTTCAACTGCGATTATAAAACCAAAAGAAAGAAACATCCAAGAGGGTAAAGATAACTCTAAGGCTGCTTTACTAAAGATGTTAGAAGAAGAAATAGCAACTTTCGATGAAGCACAAAAGTATGCAGCACTTTCACAATTAGAAGGTCCACAAAGAATTAGAGGATTGGCTGGAACAGGAAAGACAATAATTCTTTGCATGAAGGCTGCTATCTTACATCTTAAGTACCCGGATAAAAAAATCTTATATACTTTCATGACCAAAAGTCTTTACGATTATATCGAATTGCTTATAACAAGGTTTTACAAAGTCCTGGGTGATGGTCATCCTCCAAACCTAATTGATAAAATAAATATAATGCATGCATGGGGCGGAGATAATCTTAAAGGTGTATATTACAATTCCTGTAAGATGAATGCTGTAGAACCAATACCATTTCGAAAAGCAGTACGTGCTGCTGGAAGTAGTAATGCTTTTGATTATATTTGTAAAGATTTATTAAGACAAACAAATGGAAGCTTAAAAAAAGAATATGATTATGTTTTAATGGATGAGGCCCAAGATTTTAAACCTTCGTTCTATCAAGTATGTAGAGCAATAGTTAAAAAAGACTGCCTTGTTTGGGGATATGATGACTTGCAAAATATATTCGATGTCACTATCCAGAATACAATTGAAACATTTCAAAATGAATACGGGGCTGAAGGTATTGATTTGAATGAACTCCAAAAAAGTTATCCAGATATGGATAATGACATTGTCCTGTCTAAATGTTATAGAAACCCTAAAGAAATTTTAGTTACTGCACATGCATTAGGATTTGGAATAAATAACGACACACTTATACAATCTTTAGAAAACAACTCCCATTGGGAGGATTTGGGCTATAAAGTATTAGAAGGAAACAGTAAGAACGGAGACCATATGGTTATTGAAAGACTTCCAAAAAACAGCCCTCTGTCAATCTCCGAATATCAAGGTCCAGACGATATTATTGAACTGTACTCTGCAAAAGATTTTAATGATGAAGTAAATTGGGTATGTAATACAGTCCAATTTAGCATAGAAGAAGATGGTTTAAGACCAGACGATATAATTGTTATATCTCTTGATGATAGAAATATGAAAAGTTATTTTGAAAACATCAGTAGTGAATTATTAAGTCGAAAAATATTCACTCATAATTTATCAACAAATACTTATCAAAAAGGATTTTCTGAAGATAACTGTGTAACTTTGTCATCAGTATATAAAGCTAAAGGACACGAAGCCGCAATGGTAATAGTTATAGGTTGCGATGTTTTTGAAAATAAAAAATATGATCGGAGCATGCGGAACAAAATTTTCACGGCTTTTACCAGAGCTAAAGCATGGTTAAAAGTAAGTGGAATGAACATCGAAGATGATTCTATTTATAGGGAAATAAATAAGATAAAGGAAGACCAATTTATTCTGGATTTTATATATAAAGAAGCTCACATAATACAAAGAGACCTTACTGAAGAACATGCTAAAAAATCCACCTTAAGAGACTTAGTGTTTGAAATGGTGGATGAATTAAAAAAGAAAGGTTATTCAGAACAAGAAATTAAAGAAATGGTTAAAGAACGACAAATAGAGGATGATAAGGAATGAATATTGGTTCTTTTTTAAGTTCCTTAAGAGACGTTAAATATACTCTAAAAGAAGCTGAACTTCTAAAAGAAATAAATACCACCAGAGAAATAACATTAGACTTCGGTAAATTTTCTGAAAGTTTCCTACAAGTTTTCCAGAAAAATGACTATAGTAAAATATACAGAACAGCAATGGAAAATAATGACTATGATTTTCTTTTAACTGATGACTCTTTTTTTCAGTTTTCTTGTACACCAAAGGAAGGAAATTTAGAGCATGGTTCAATAAGGTATGCATATTATGAAAACCCAAGAAATTATCCAACCTATGAAGAATTTATTGAAACTATAGGTTTTTCTTACGAGCAATGTAGAGATGAGTTCCAAAATGAGTATGAACAATCAATAGCAGAAGCTAAACTGAAAAACACAGTTACACCTATAAGATATGATTATGATTTCCAGCTATATGAACCTATTCACCATCCCATATCCCATATTCATATTGGTCACAATAATGAATTAAGACTTCCATCGGATAAAATTTTAACACCTGCAAAGTTTGTTAATTTCGTATTGCAAAATACTTATAGGAGACAATGGAAAAGTACTTTTCAGAATGATAAGTTTAGAAATAAAGTTTTAACAGCAAAAAGAAGGTGTTTTAAAGTAGATGATAGTTACTTTACAAGAGATGAACAAGAGTTCTTATTTATAGTATAAAAGTTAATTACTTTTAAGAATTGTATCCCCTTCTTTTTGAAGAAGACAATGGATTGTTGAAAATCACAATTAACTGTGATGCAGTCTGATTAAGTAGTGTCTAAGGACGTTTTATGGAATCACCCTGTCGGTGAGGGTGTATTCACTAAAAATACTTCAATATATTTGGTGTAATACTGTAAACCCTCCCCCCCAATTAAAAAGAGCATATTGCTATTGCAAATGCTTTTTTTTTTTTGAAAAAACCTTTATATCGCCCGAATGTATCCAAAAATGTATTGATAAAAAAATTGATATAAGTCCTGTATAATATAACAATAGAAAAGCACATCATAAAGAATTAATTTTACGAATTGAAATTAAAAACTACTCACAAAAAAAGAAGCGTAGCCGCTTCTTATATATCGGAAACCTTTTAAATGCTAAAGATATATTAATTAGTTTTTGGTCACAACATGGTCACATTGGTCACGAAAATGCTTCAAACCATCTGGCAATCGGCAATGCGTATGCGTTTTGTATAGAAGGCGGCAAAACGATGTCTCAGGATGAACTGGCAGACAACGGCCTGAACGAAAGCCTCACCCACGTGGATTTCATGATCGGCTCCGCAGAAATGGATATCGACGGCGAGCTGGCAGACGGCACGCGCGAACCAATATTCCGGAACGGCAACTGGGCGTTTTAATCAGTCATAAAGCTAAGAACAAAAGCGCAAGGCGGACGCATAAGCGGAGTCCCCGCAGGAAGGTGATCTTTCCTTCCGAAGGGATCGCCGCTTATGGCGCAAGCCGCTGGTGCCTGGAGCTGGACAGTAATCTTACTTGAACAAGTTATACTTTCTTACCTTATTAAGAAAAACCGGGCGAAAACCACGCCCGGTCCTTTTAGTCCAGATCCGATAACTTGTGCTCATAGCCCTGGATACTGGTGTAATGTTCGGGATGCATTTCCCCTCCACATTGTTCACAGATGAATCTCGGCGGGGTCGATGGATCACCGATGGCCATTTCATCCAGTTCCCTGACGACACAGCGCTTAAGATTTTTAATTTCCTTAACAGAGAAAAAGCCGGCGCAGCATGCCGGCTTTTTCATATATGGTTCCATTTTTCGGTTCCTCTTTCGAAAAGATCAGCCTCGCTTGTCTTCCCCATCCGTTTTTCATGGATTTGCCGGGCTTGCTGAAAAAACTGATCGTTCTTAAACTCCCCTTTTAATGATTTGCGTACAAGCATTTTCTCTTCTTCATTAATCCGCAACCCGATTAATTTCAGTGATGCACAGGCCCGCTGCAACGCATCTTCAACGCTTTCATTATACATACACTTCCCCCCGGCTGAATGTGTTGATTAAAAAGAGCCATACACTTGCTTATTCGTATAAATTGTAAAAATGATGACGGTACGTCAGGGCACCAGCCTTTATTCTGGATATTTGCCGATATGACCGGCTGTTCCGCCAATATTCCTTTCAGCATATAAGAAGCCCCTCTCCACCTGGAGAAGGGCTTGCCAATTTATTCATCCCGAAGCAAGTCAGGATTTTCACGTTTTGCCCGGCGCACTTTCGGTTTCCGGATGCCTCCCGCTATATCCGCCTTTTTGAATTCATGGGAATACTTTACTTCCTGTGCATCTGATAAACTAAAGCCTTTCTCATCTGTTGGCTGGTATTGAGCATTATTTCTTGCCATTTCTATCATCCTCCTTTTTTTCTTGATGAGGCAAGAATCAAAGAGAGCTGCTTACTCTTACTATTTTCTTCCCTATATAGATGATCTAAAACATCCTTGACAGAGATCGTCTAAGCCACCACTTCCTCAAGCACTTTTTCTTCCTTCTGGTTCAATAGATTTTTTGGCACCCGGTCATCGATCGGCTTATTCATATTGTTCTCAATTTCAGCGATTTCTTCTTTCTTGCCGACAAGATAAATTCGCTGCCACTCATCTTTCTTCGCCATTTTATCCAGCTTCGGTGCCAGGCTTTTGTACCAGCGTTTTTGATTGACGCGGATACTGTCTTCATACTTATGCTGCTGGACACCTGATCCCTGCGTCCCTCCGCGCATGGGATTGCCTGCGGTTGGCTGTCCTTTGTATTTCCGCCAATCTTCGGTCTCAAGATCGAGCATGTATTCCTTTGTATTGTGCACGACGCCAAGTTCCGCTTCCATAATTTTGACATGGTTTTGCTGGACAAGGATTATCCCGGATTTAGGGAATTCCCGGTTCAACTGTTTCAGCTGTTCAAGGCGCGGTTTGGTTTCCCAAAAAAACTCTGTTTCAACTCTCATTTGAAGCGTTTCGCCAAACCAGACGGTTTCATCGGCTGAAGCAAAGACGACAATGCTCTTTAAATGATCGAGGTGATGGTTTTCCACAAAGTTTTCCGTACGGGACCTGACCTTCCTGAAATTTTTCAATTCTTCCTTGTTGCCGCTGTTTTCAACATATTCTTCGAAATTATTCATCGCATTCTTTAATTGGATTTTCCATTCTCCCCCCTGATGGCCGGGGTCTGAAGGATCCATATTCAAATACATTGTTAACACTTTCTCAGGCTTTTCGAGCTGGATTTTTTCAAGTGTTCGAATTCGATCTGTCATAGACATGTGTTTGGTCCACCTTTCGGTCCTGAAATGGTATCCTTTTCATTCAATGCTCTGTAAAACGGCCTTGTTGTTTTTCGCCCAAGGCACTCACATTCCGCTCCAATCCACATTGTGCTTTGACACAGGCTTATTCAATTGTCTATAGTAATGTTTTTCCGCTCCTGCACTTGATTAAACAAAAAATCCCAGCAAAAGAGGCGGATAGTTCCCTATTAATTCTGTTTAGTTAGGGGCTGTTAAGAAAAGTAGTTTAGATAACATGGGAAACAACAGTTCCCAGCCAGTATGGAATCACAAGTTTTTTATGCTCCACTTTTAACTCTCTCCATATCCTTTCATTCATTAACAAATCAGCAATTGAAATCGCATAATGGATTGACAGGACAATAAGTGGTGTCATTTGAAGTGTTTGTAAGAAGAGGAGGGATAGAGCTTACCCGTTCCTTTCGGCTGCAGGCATTCGCTTTCACCACGGGCCCAAGTACGACATCCGTTCCGGTTCCCCTCCGGTTTTTGTGCTATTTATTGTGAGAAGTAACCAGTGATTTCAAATGATAATTACTGTGTCATTTTAGGCCTTCTCTACAGGATTCAAACTCATACATATACGGGTACCCCTATTTACACTCCCTTCATAGTGGAAACTTTGAAAAGTTGTCAAAAAGTTGTGTCCGATTTGTAAATACTGCCATATTTACAACACTTTTCTACCACATTTCGATATATTGAAAGTGTAATAGATATCACATTTTTTATTAAGGAGTGAATCAAATGTTTGTTAAATGGCTTCGTGAAAACACCATTGCTTCTTATCTTCTGACCATCATTCGTGTGTATATCGGTTATCAGTGGCTCCATGCAGGCTGGGGAAAAGTGACGGGCGGATTTGATGCTTCCGGTTTTCTGAAAGGTTCCATCGGAAAAGCGTCCGGAGATCATCCGGCAGTGCAAGGCTGGTGGGCCAGCTTCCTGGAAGGATTCGCACTTCCGAATTCAGGACTCTTCAGTTTCATGGTCGGCGAGTTGCTTGTAGGCATTGGCCTTATTCTTGGAGGATTGACAACTTTCGCAGCTCTCATGGGTATCGTAATGAACTTTGCATTCATGTTTTCCGGCACAACCAGCACTAATCCGCAAATGACTCTTTTAACTATTTTCATTCTTGTCGCTGGATACAATGCAGCAAAAATCGGCATCGACCGCTGGATCATTCCGTTCATCCGCCAGTTCTATGCTAAAGATGATAAATCTGCGGCATATAACAAAGTATCCTGATTAAAGCATGTTAAATCACTAATTAAATGATTAGGAGTGAGTCAAATGTTTGTTAAATGGCTTCGTGAAAACACCATTGCTTCTTATCTTCTGACCATCATTCGTGTGTATATCGGTTATCAGTGGCTCCATGCAGGCTGGGGAAAAGTGACGGGCGGATTTGATGCTTCCGGTTTCCTGAAAGGTTCCATCGGAAAAGCGTCCGGAGATCATCCGGCAGTGCAAGGCTGGTGGGCCAGCTTCCTGGAAGGATTCGCACTTCCGAATTCAGGACTCTTCAGTTTTATGGTCGCATACGGCGAGTTGCTTGTAGGCATTGGCCTTATTCTTGGAGGATTGACAACTTTCGCAGCTCTCATGGGTATCGTAATGAACTTTGCATTCATGTTTTCCGGCACAACCAGCACTAATCCGCAAATGACTCTTTTAACTATTTTCATTCTTGTCGCTGGATACAATGCAGCAAAAATCGGCATCGACCGCTGGATCATTCCGTTCATCCGCCAGTTCTATGCTAAAGATGATAAATCTGCGGCATATAATGAAGCGTCCTGAGCGACTCATGATTTACTTCAATAAAAATAACCGGCAGCTGACACAGCTGCCGGTTATTTTTACTCCTTTGTCACCGTATATGACGCCCTTGAACTCTCAAGGTGTATGCGGCTCTCTGATACATCAACGTTATGGAGGCCTGCAAGCGGAATTTCGTAATCGTTCTGCGGCAAATCCTGGACGTCCTTCTCGGCACTGATGCTTCCATGGCCACGCAGCTTCAAGAGATGCTCACCAAGATAGTCATCAAGAGTAGCGGGCCGGTCGACCCACTCGACATCCAGCAAATTCATCGTCACTTCATCAAGGTCCCGCTGTTCATGTTTGCGAATGGAAATATCGCTTCCTTTCCATTCAGACAAAGCAAATTTCAGTTTACCTACTAATTCAAGTTTCTGTTCTTCGTTCATTGTCTTCACCTCACCGATAAATTTCCCACTTTTTGCAACTCTCACACATCTTCTTTTTAAAATGGCTGTAAATAAATTGTGTTTGTTAGGTTGGCCGGCTTAAACGGAATTGTTGATTTCAGCTCCAGCTACTCCCTTTCAGCAATTTACGGAGCTCGATCCTCAAAAAAGACATGGCCTACAGTAAAGTTTCCTGCTTCAATCATCATCACCCCATAGGAAAATTGTTTTTGTCTTCGCTTATCTGTAGGTGAACCCGGATTAAAAACAACCTGTCCATTCACTTCTTTATGAATCGGAATATGGGAATGTCCAAAAATGATGATATCCGGGTCATGATCACTGAAAGCAGCAATTGCCCGCCTTTCTGTTGTCCATCCCTTGCCATGGCCGTGAACAATCCCTATTTGTACACCTTCGGCCTCAATCAACTTCCAAAGTCCGAACCGTTCTGCCACTTCGTCCCCATCGACATTACCTGCTACCCCTTCCACAGGTGCGTATTGCTGCAATTCTTCATACAGCGCAAGGGTTTGCCAGTCACCGGCATGGATGATGAGCCCTGCATCTTTCAAATCCTTTTTTAATACAGCCGGTAATTCTTTCGCCCGTTTCGGCATGTGGGTATCTGATATGATCAAGACCTTCAATATGCATCCCCTCCTTTAAAAGCCTTCCCCTGTTTTCGACCTGTTAAATCTCCAGTATTCATTATCATACCTGAGATCAGTTCTCTGAAACCACATTTCTGTTACTTGTCGGGTTGACAATTATTTTTTGTTCAATTATTATACCTATAGGGGTATAAAAAGGCCGATAATCCAGACATTAACCGGCCCCTTAAAAGCTTATAAAATCGAACGGAGGAATAATTTGATATGAACAAAAACGTTACGGTCTACACGACAAGCACATGCCCGTACTGCACAATGGTGAAAAACTTCCTTAATGATAAGGGCGTGAAATTCACTGAGGTCAACTTGCAGCTTGAACCGGAAAAAATGGAATATGTTCTGCAAAACACCGGACAAATGGGAGTCCCTCAAACAGAAATTGATGGAAAGTGGATCATCGGTTTTGACCCGCAAAACATTGATGCAATGCTTACCGCATAATTTTGTTTTACGCGATGAGTTCATTTAAGGTGCAAGCACTGGCTACGGAGACTCGATTCGCCGTTTACACTGGCGGCTGTTGGATTTATTTCAGCAAATAAACCAACATTGCGAAACTGCACACACGATTCATCTATAAATTGGATAATGATTCCATTAGTAAAAACCCGTCCTTCTATGCAAGGGACGGGTTTTATTTACGTACATATGAAAGAGCAACCGAACAATGCGGACATAATTCATAGCCTTTGAATTGATTTAATTTATCGTCGCTATTCAGGTCCTGGCGGTGTTCCACGGGAATGGACTCGTGCTTGCAGTTATCTGTAACATAAGCAGATCGATGGACGATTTTCCGCTCATGATCGACCAAAAATTTTCCGATACGGCATGCCCCTTTCAAGCTTTCATCAAGCATAACATAATCGCTGCGGAATAGATATATTTACTGCGCCGGAAATATTTTTGGAAAATTCGCCCGGCCGCTGAATATACATGGAAATCGAGGAGGGATGAATATGCAGCAATACGGCAACTGGAACAGGGCAGATATGCAAATGTCCCCGGAACAAATGCATGATTTTTGTAGCACGTATAAGGATCACTACGTACAAATGGAAACAAGCGAGGGACAGCAGGCTGAGGGAATCATTTACAAGGTTGACCGCCAGCATGTGTATTTAATGGTGCCGGTTGGTGATATGGGCGATGACCGCGAAGCAGGTTATGGATATGGCTTGGGTGGATATGGTTTTCCCGGTTACGGTTTTCCGGGTTATGGATTTCCTGGCTATGGTTTTGGATACGGTTATCCAAGGCGCTTCCGGAGATTTCGCAGATACCGATACCCATTTTTCGGAATCCGCAGGTTCTTTTTCCCGTTCTTTTTTTAAAAAGGAAAAGCGAATCACTCGACAAAATTTCTTTTTTCCGTTACATTGTAATAGATTCCAGCCCGGCACAGTTTCATCAGCCGGCATTTTTTTGGAATGGGACTGTACAAGCTGCAGCTCTTAATGGATGCTGCATACAAAAAGCATATAAGCGCAACCACCAGGGGAGCCCAAAAAGGCTGAGAGTGAACGTGAGAGTTCTGACCCTTTGAACCTGTTAGTTAATGCTAGCGGAGGGATTGTGGAAGCGGACGATAACCAGGCAAGCAATGCGGGCGATCTCCTCTGAACAATCCCCTGTATTGCTTTTTGTTATGCGCCAGAAAGTTGAAAGGGGGGGAAAAGAATGCGGAACAAGACAGTTATTTTCATGGTGGAAGTTGCAATTTTCGGGGTACTTGGATATTTGCTCGATCTCTTTTCTTTTAAGCTATGGGCCCAGGGCGGTTCCATCTCATTTGCAATGCTGCCGATTTTCATCATTTCATACCGCTGGGGTTTGAAAGGCGGCCTGCTGACCGGTTTGATGGTCGGCCTTTTGCAGGTCGTAGCCGGACAACCCTACATTTATACACCGTTGCAGGCCTTTCTCGATTATTTTGTAGCCTTTTCTCTTGTAGGAACTGCGGGTATATTCGCTTCCAGAATCCGTCATTCCCTTGAAAATGGCCAGCGAAACAAAGCTGTCGGTTTTATCGTTGGCGGGGCTTTTTTGGGCAGCCTGCTCCGATACGCAATACATGTCTATTCAGGTATAGTCTTTTTTGGTGAATATGCTCCCGAAGGTACACCGGTCTTCATTTATTCACTTGTGTATAACCTGACCTATATGGGGCCGGCCTTTTTGCTAAGCGCGATGGTTCTTGCTGGAATTATAAAAGGTGCAGAGCGCCTTGTTATCCGGACAACCTGATAAATCCATGACGTCCTTAGAAACTTCCGCAATCAGCGGAAGTTTTTTTTATCTCTGTCACGGCTGCAGGCCGAGCAGGAACAGGAGCTGGCTGAGTCGAATATTGTAAATAACGTATTTTGATGGAGGTGGCGACAAATGGAGGATTTGCTGCCGGGTATTGAAGATGTTTGCCGTGTGCCTGAAGAAAAATTGCAAAATGTATGTAATGAGATGATTTTTCCTTTTGAAACAACCACCGGATACACCGATCTTGAAGATGAAATCATCGGCCAGCCCCGTGCTGTGGAAGCAATGGAATTCGGCCTTTCTGTCAGCCAGTCAGGATACAACATTTTTGTTGCCGGCCCTGCCGGTACAGGCAGAACAACCTTCACCCGCAGAAAAGCAAAGCAATTCGCCGACAAGCAGCCTGTCCCCTGTGATTGGTGTTATGTCAATAACTTTGAAAATCCCGATCAGCCAGTCGCCCTTTCGTTCCCTTCCGGTCAGGGACCTGCCTTCTGTGAAGAAATGGATGCGCTCTTAAGCGACATCGAAAACGAATTAATCAGAATCTTTTCAAGTGATGAATACACAAGCCGGAAAAACGGTATCATCCATGAATTTGAATCAAAGGTTGAATCTGCCTGGAAAGAGCTCACCCAATACGCACTGGACATGCAATATAAGGTGGAACGAACACCAACCGGCATCAATTCCTACCCTCTCCGTTTCAACCGGCCGCTTGAGCCCCATGAATACCAGAGGCTGACAGATGATATGAAAGAAGAGTTAAAAGTACGCGGAAGAAAAGTGGAAGAAAAGATAAATGAAACCCTTCATACTATCCAAAAAATCGAAAAAGAAATGCGGACAAACCTGGAGGAATATATGCAGGAAACTGCCAACTATGCGACAGACTACCTGTTTGCCCCGCTGCTATCCAAGTACAGCCATCAACGTGATACAATCCTCTATTTGGAATTATACCGAAAAGATATCAGCAAAAACTTTCCGCTGCTCCTGAATAAAGAAGGGGAAGAAAACCCGATGCTTGAGATTCTTGCTGGTACGGAGAACCAAAAAAAACGCGAACGGTACTTTGTTAATCTGCTCGTCAGCAACCCAGGCAAAACAGGAGCCCCGATTATTTATGAAACGAACCCGACATACAGCAACTTGTTCGGTAAAGTTGAATACAAAGGAAGTTTCGGAAACTGGTCGACTGATTTCACCCGAATCAAAGCAGGCTCGCTGCACCGGGCTAACGGCGGATACCTGATTATGCAGGTTGCTGATCTCTTGAGCGAACCGTATGTATGGACAATGCTGAAGCGAACATTGCAAAACGGGTCCATCACGCCGGATGGCCTCATTCAGGAAAAATCGCCTTTCGCCACCGCCGGGCTTCGACCTAAAGCAATCCCGCTTAACGTGAAGGTGATTTTGATCGGTTCCCACTACTTGTTTGACATGCTTTCATTGTGGGATGAAGATTTTCAAAAACAATTTAAAGTAAAAGTGGAATTTGATATTGAGATGGAACGCGATCTCGATCACCATTTGCAGATGGCTTCGTTTATCAAGACATTTTCTGATAATGAAGGCCTGCTGCCATTTCACCGGCGGGCGATTGCCCGTATCATCGATCACAGTTCCCGCCTGGTTGCTGATCAACGGAAGCTTTCTACGCGATTTCAGGACATCACTAAAATTCTTGTGGAGTCCAGCTATTGGGCAAGGAGGGAGAACAGCGAATTTGCAGACCGCGTTCACGTCCAAAAGGCGCTGGCCAAACAGCATTACCGCTCCAACCGGGTTGCAGAAAAGCTGCGTGAAATGATAATGGATGGAACGATAATGGTGGACACTGACGGAAAAAGGATTGGCCAGATCAATGGTCTTGCTGTAATGGGAACCCGCGATTTCACGTTCGGCCTGCCAAGCAGGATCACCGCCCAGACTTATGCCGGCCGCAGGGGTATATTGAACATCGAACGGGAAACATCCTTAAGCGGAGATCTCCATTCAAAAGGCTTGCTCATTTTAAGCGGTTACTTATCCGGCATGTTTGCCCAGAACCGTCCATTGCCGCTCTCGGCAAGCATTACGTTTGAACAAACCTATAATATGATCGACGGCGACAGCGCGTCCAGCACTGAGCTGTATGTCCTTTTATCATCATTAGCCAGAGTGCCGATCAAACAGGGAGTTGCCGTCACCGGGTCTGTTAACCAGTGGGGGGAAATCCAGCCAATCGGCGGTGTAAACGAAAAAATTGAAGGATTCTTCTTTATCTGCAAAGAAAAAGGTCTCACCGGTAAGCAGGGCGTGATCATCCCCCATCAAAATGTCAAAAACCTGATGCTTGATGATGAAGTGGCTAAAGCTGTAAAAAATGGGGAATTCCATATTTGGGCAATCAAAAATGTGACAGAGGGTATCGAAATCCTGACCGGAATTCCAGCTGGACCTGAACGAAATGAAGGCGGCCAATTTGAGAAAGGCACCATTTTCCGGCTTGTCGAGGAAAGGCTGGAGGAAATGTATAAAACTGCAATAAAGAGTGGCAGCCAACAGTTAAATTGCTGAATTGAAAAAAGCGCTGCATTCCTTTACAGGGAATGCGGCGCTTCTTTATTTTTCATATAATCCAAAACGCTTACCACATATGGAGTAAAGAATTGGATGAACGTCCCAATGAAAAATGTGACAATGATTGTACCAAGCCCAATCGGCCCGCCTGCCAGAAACGCCGCAATCAATGCGGCCGTCTCCCCTGCTGTCTTTGAAACGCGCAAGCTCAACCCGGTTCTTTCCTGAATCGCCATCATCAATCCATCAAACGGAACGGGCGCAAAACCCGCCTGCAAATAAACAGCTATTCCAAAAGCGAGCAGCAACACAGCAGTTATAAGGACAACCAGCCGCAAAATGACTCCTTCCGGTTCCCATGTGCCAAGAAGCTGAAGCATGAAGAAATCGACAAAAGGACCTATGAGAAAAACAGGAATAAGCGCAAATAAGTCAGGCCTCCGCGTAAGCAGTGCTGCATTCACCATTATGACAATAACGCCTACGACAATCACCCAGGTTCCGACCGTAAAACCAAACTGTTTTACAAGCCCGGCGTTAAGAGCATCCCATGCCCCTGCCCCAAGATCGGCTTTCAGTGTCAGGGCGATTCCGAATGCGAGAATCACCAAACCGGTGACATACGTCGTTACACGCAATAAAACATGATTCATATAGCAATCTCCTCTTTTAAATGAAATGAAAGAGTTATCCGTTTAATAGGCCAGGCCATCATAAGAAGTCTGACGTCTGTCTAATATAATCGACTACTTAAGTATACAGCTCTGACCGTCATAGTCAAGAACGTATTCATGAACATTCTGCAACGCTAAACATTATTGAAATAAAATTTTTATCCACCCAATTCGGCAATTTTTTGTTTAATTTCGACAAAAAAGAGGATTTATGGCTTTTATGAAGTAGTTTTTAAATAAAAGATTTATTTTATATATATCAAAGTGGTTTTATGTAAAGGGGGAAGGGTTTTGGATATTCCAGGGGAGCATACCGCAGATTCCTCAAATATAGAAAAGGTTTTATATAAAAAGGCATTTCAATTCGCAAAACTAGCAAGCTGGGTCTGGGATATCAACACTGATATCATTCATCATACCGAAGACCTTACAAACATTCTCGGCTTGCAGCACAACCGCATGTGGAGCACCGTCAATGAAATCTTTGATCTGCTCCCGGAAGAGGACTTATCATATTATAAAGAATCAATGAACAGTATTATTGAAACACAAGAGCCAAGGGAAATGAACTTTCGTCTGCTGCGCCCCGATGATATAGAAATAACCGTAACGATCGCAATCGATGTGCTGAAAAACAAAGAAGGCCGGACAGAAAAGCTATACGGCATCACCAAGGATATTACCAGTATCACCAATACGGAATTGGCACTGTCCCACACTAAACTGAATTTAAAACAGGCATTTGAAGTTGCCGGCCTTGTTTCATGGCAGTTTGATATTAAATCAGGTGAATTGGCATGGTCGGAGAATGCACATGAAATTATAGGGGATTCTCCAGGCCATATAGATCAATTCGCCGAAATGGTCCATCCTGCCGACCTGCGCTTTTTAATAGCAGCCGGGGCTAAGGCCTACAAGGGAAAACCGTATAACATCGAATACAGGGTCATCCGCAAAGACGGCGCTGTCCGGACCGTGTATGAAAGGGGCGAAGTCACCTTCGACAGGGCGGGTCAGCCCGAATGGATGTGCGGAACCATGCAGGATATTACAGACAGGAAAAACACCGAAGTCCACCTTGCAAATTCTGAAAAACTGTCGCTGCTCGGCCAGCTTGCAGCAGGAGTGGCACATGAAATCCGCAATCCCCTTACGTCCCTGCGCGGTTTTATCCAGCTGATGCAGAGCGGAATTGATGAAAAAGAGATTTACTATGACATTATGCTGGCAGAACTCGACCGCATCGAATTTATCGTGAAGGAGTTTCTTTCACTTGCGAAACCGCAGCATTCCCCGTACACAAAGCTCGATGTCACAGTGCTGCTGGATGAAACCGTAAAACTCCTGGAGTCACAGGCAAACTTGAAGAATATTAGAATTTCCGTTTCTTCGGATTCAAGCATTCCACTTATTTACGGTTCCGATAATCAGCTGAAACAAGTGTTTATAAATATCATCAAAAACGCGATGGACGCCACGAATCACGGCGGCTCGATTTCCATCAGAGTCACCGTTCCAGAACCCTACAACGTTTCAATCGAAATCGAAGATGAGGGGGAGGGAATACCTGAAAGCCAATTGAAGCGAATTGGTGAACCTTTTTATACTACAAAGGAAAAAGGCACAGGGCTCGGCATTATGGTTTGCAGGCGGATTATCGAGGCCCATTCAGGTTCTATAGATTTCAAGAGTGAAGCTGGAAGGGGAACAACCGTTTCCATTATCCTCCAATCTGACTTGACAAGGTGATTGTCCACTGGCGCAGTATTTAGCCTTTATCAAATCCGATGGAATTGCGGATGTTTAACAAGATTACTGCTATTATTATTTAATTCAGTTTGGCCTTTCTTATGGAAAGGTCTTTTTTCATTGCAGCAGTTCCTTACTGTATGAAATAGGCTTTTAAATCAGGAGATTACTTCTTTCCAATGCTTAACAATACAATGCCGATTTGCCTCCACTTCATTCGATTTTCTTTTTGAATTTCAGACAATCAAGTTGTTTGATTTACGCTTTTCTTTTAGCTGCTGATGAAAATTCGCATTTAGGAGAAGACAGATGCACAGTGCCTTATCTTAAACTTGACCGCTGCCCGAAACACTTCCTTGGACAATTTATGCTTTCCCATACGGCAAAAAACCCTGCCTGCCGGCAGGGTCTAACAAAGGGGGAGTGGATGCAGCGGACCGAAGTCCCCTACATATCATCCACCACAATATATGCTGTATGGATCGGTCCGTGCACGCCGACAATCAAATTCATTTCAATATCGGCACTATTGCTCGGACCGGTAATGAAGTTTACGCAGCTCGGTACGCGTTCACCAGCGTCAATCCGTTTTTCCACTTCACGTGCAGCCTGTGTCATCCTCGGCACAATTGTGCTTTTCGGCACGATGGCGATATACGCAGCGGGCAGGAGGCTGACAGACCTGCCTTTTTCGGAACTGCTGAAAAGGACGACTGTCCCGGATTCGGCCAATGTCATATCACTGAATGTTACACCAATGTTCGCACTGGTCGCAAATTCCCTGTTCTTTTCACCAAGGTCCGGGTTCCAGACATGGACTTCTGTCCGCTTCTCGGGAAGTGTTTTATTGAAAAGCTCGTTCAGTCCATACTCATCAAAACGCGGGTCTTCCCAGCGGACCACAGAAGCGAGCCCGTATTCTTCCATTACCTTCAGCAATGCTTCCGGAAGCTCCTTTATTGTCGTCTCGCGGAAATCCGTATGAATGCGTGTGCACTGATCCCTCAAGACTTCCTTTAATTCATCTTTTGAATGTCCTGCCAGCACTTTATCCTGCGGGCGGTAGCTCCAAGCCGGCTTTTCAACAGCTGCACCGGGCGTTCTGCCCAATTTTTCAGCGATATTGCTTAAAAAGGAGTCTTTATTCTGAATGTTACCCTTCATTTGTCTCTGCCTCCTTTTTCGCGTTTCTCAAACCAATCACGGAACCGCTCTTTAGATGGTGCTGGGAAGTTTCTGCTGTCGGTCCAGCCTTTCATCGGTCCAGGGCCGTTTGTGATTGTTCCATCCTTTGACCAGGGTGACAGCCCAAGTGGGGCCAGTTTGCTTCCCATTTTATAAAGTGCAGGGTTCCCTGTTCCCATCGCAAATCCTTTCATGATGATCCGTTCAGCTGCTGGGGTATTCTTTTCCTCGTAGACAATCTTCTGCCGGTGCTTGATCAAAAGTTCATGGAGCGGAATTTTCACCGGGCATGCTTCGGTGCAAGCTCCGCAAAGTGATGAAGCATAAGGAAGTTCTTTATAGTCTTCATAACCGCCAAGAAGCGGGGTAAGGACAGCGCCGATCGGCCCAGGATAAATGGATCCGTATGAATGTCCACCAACATGGCGGTACACCGGGCAAACATTGATGCAGGCTGCACAACGGATACAGTGGAGCGCTTCCTGAAACTCGGTGCCAAGGATGTTGGAGCGTCCATTATCAACAATGACCAGATGGAATTCCTCCGGCCCATCGATATCTCCCTCTTCCCTCGGTCCTGTCAACGTCGTGATATAACTGGTCAGCTTTTGTCCGACAGCGGAGCGTGTCAGCATACCGACCAGCACTTCCATCTCTTCCCATGATGGAACGATCCTTTCCATGCCCATTACAGTAATCTGGGTTTTCGGAAGGGTTGTCACCATCCGGGCATTCCCTTCGTTTGCCACTATTGTGACCGTTCCGGAATCAGCAATGGCAAAGTTGCAGCCTGTCACACCAAGGTCCGCTGACAGGAATTCTTCGCGCAGCTTTTGGCGTGCAAACAGTGCCAGCTCCTCAGGTTTCTCGGTATCGGTATATCCAAGTTTATCGCGGAATACATCACGGATCTGTTCTTTATTTTTATGAAGGGCAGGCGTTACGATGTGGGATGGCGGATCGTGGTCGTCCACTTGCAAGATCCATTCGCCCAAATCCGTTTCAATAACCTCGCAGCCAGCATTGGCAAGTGCATCGTTCATGCCGATTTCTTCTGTCACCATCGACTTTGACTTGGCCACTTTCTTGGCGCCTTTTTCTTTCGCTACCTTTGTAATGTATTCATTGGCTTCTTCAGCTGTTTTTGCAAAAAACACATTTCCGCCGTTTGCAGCTATATTTTCAGCCAGCTGGTTCAAATAGTAGTCAAGATTTTGGAGGGTATGAGTTCGGATTTCCTCACCAAGATTTCTCCATTGCTCCCATTCACCGAGTTCTTCGGCAGCCAGCAGCCTATTTGTCCTGAATCGGCCCTGGGCTGATGATACGGCACCTCTCGCAAACTGATCTTCAAGACCGTCCTTCACACGTTCATTGAAGTCTTTTGTTCCAATTTTCATCCCCATACTTCGTCACCCCTTTACCATGGCTTTGCTGTTCAATACAGAAGCAATATGCATGACCTTGACTGAATGGCCTTGCCTTTCAAGCCTGCCGGCAATGTTGATCAGGCATCCTGCATCAGCCCCAATTAAAATGTCAGCTCCTGTGTCAACGATATGTTTCACCTTTTCATCGACCATTTGCTCGGAAATATCAGGCATCTTAACAGAAAATGTGCCGCCGAAACCGCAGCAATCATATGCGTGAGGCAATTCCACCATTTCGAGTCCGTCAACACGGTCGAGTAGGGAGAGCGGCGCATGCTGCACACCTAACAGCCGGGTCATATGGCATGATGTGTGGTACGTCGCTTTTCCGTTAAGTGAAGCACCTACATCTGTAACACCAAGGACTTCCACGATAAACTGAGTCAATTCATATGTTTTGTCAGCCAGAGCTTCCGCTTTCTTTTCCCAGACCGGGTCGTCCTTGAAAATCCCCTTGTACTCTTTGAACATTTGAGCGCAGGAACCTGACGGTGTCACCACCTTCTCCGAATGTTCGAAGGCGCGGATCATATTTTTGGCAGATTCCTTCGCTTCGTGTAAATAGCCGCTATTATAAGCAGGCTGCCCGCAGCATGTCTGGCTCCTCGGAAAATCGATTTCACAGCCAAGACTCTCAAGCACTTCTACAGTATCCTTACCGACATCCGCTTTAAAAATGTCTCCGAGACATGTGATAAACAGGGATACTTTCATTTGCCTTTCTCCTCCCTTGCGTGACCGTGCCGATGGAAAAGGAATCAATTTGATCCCCGTTTAATCAACAGGTCATCAGATGACTAAAATGAAATAAATACTCCTGCCGAGAGGAGCATCTATAAATCTATAAGTAAGAATAACACATTTGTAAGCCTTTACACACCGTTTTTAACAAAATTGTTAAAAACCGGCACCGTGTGTCTGATGCACTTCTGTTCAAAAGCCCAACTCTAAATGCTTTTATTTTTTTCATACGCATCCATCAGAATCTTCTCAACGTGGCCAAGATGCTCAAAAATGGCTGCACGGGCCGCTTCCGGGTGTTGAGACTTGATGGCGTCATAGAGCAGACTGTGCTGATCATACAGGCGCTCCCATGTACTCTTTTCGGAATACAATGAAAGTCTGCGGGTTTCCCTCATCAGCGAAATCATCATTTCCGATACATTATTCAGCAGGCTTACAAGCAAGTTATTGCCTGATGCCCGGGCTATTGCCATATGAAAGTCAAAGTCCGCCTTTTCTCCAAGTTCCTCATTTCCAGTTGCAATCTTCATTTCTTCAAGAGCTGTCTTTATCCGAATGAGGTCATCCTCCGATCGCCGGACAGCCGCTGCTTCCACCGTTCCCGCCTCCAGAACTTTCCGGACTTCAAGAAGATTCTCGATATCTTTTTTCTTCATGAGCAATGCGGTATGGATGGGAAGTTTCAATGCCTCCGGATCAAATGCCTTCAAATAAGTGCCTTCGCCCTGCCGCATCTCTACGAGACCCATCGCACGCAATGCACTCAACGCTTCACGGACTGCCGAACGCCCCACATTGAAGTTTTCAGCCAGCTGCTGAACGGAATCAAGCCTGTCCCCCGGTTTCAGGGCCTCATTTCTGATCATTTCAATTAATGCTTCAGCTACTTGTTCATATATCTTTTTCGGACGTATTTGTTTGTATTGCAAAAGCTTCCACCCCATCTCCCATTCATAATATCATTTTATGGGAAAACGCCCCCCCTTGCAATGCTGCCGGGTAAAGAGCTTCGCAGGCTTTCTTGCTGCAGTCATATGATATGATGGTCTAAAATACAGTGAGGGAGCGAATGTTTCTATGTTTATTCAGCTAAAGAAAGAAGAAAAAGACGAAATGATTGAACATATCAAGGTTTTCTTTGAGGAAGAACGCGGTGAAGAGATCGGGTTGATTGCAGCTGAAGCCGTATATGCCTTCATTCTTGAGGCAGCGGGTCCCGCTTTGTATAACAGGGGGGTACGAGACGCGGCACGGCTCATCAATGAAAAAATGATTAATCTTGATGAAGATCTTGCTGCTCTTGAACGTCCGGTTAAGCGCGGATGAACCTAACTTTTATGGAGAGCAATGATCTTTCTCTTATTTAGCTTTGGAGGAATTTGTCCGCAGGCTGTCAAATATATATAACTGACAGGTCAATTATTGTTTTCCGGAAAAAAGGAACAAAATCGAATAAGAAAGGAGGGGGAGTATGCCATGGTTACCCAATCATACGGACGTAATGAAGAACAGCTGCTCCGGCTTTATGACAGGGTTGTTGACCGAATTTACAATGATCTGATTGAAGATGCAGGACCAAAGGAAGGAAACCGCATTATCACAGAAACCCGCTCCGAACTAAGGGCCCTGGCACCATTCTTTCCAGATCTCAGTCTGCTCCATCCCTGGCGGCTGCCATTAACAGCAGAAGCCTTTCATATCGCTCTTGCAAAATCAATGCGCAAAAGGGAATACGGAGATAGTGAATATAAAGAGCTTATATACAAAATGCATATCTGGTTCATTGAAAGTTTTTCACCCTCGATCGTCAGCATCATGCTGAAAATCTTTTCGTCCCGCCTGTTTCAATGGTACATCCGGATCAGCTTCAGGCGGTCAAAGAAAATGATCAGCGAATGGGCTGTCCCGGTTAAAAAAGAATCCGATATCCCCTTTGCCTTCTATAATCTGCTTAACTCCTGCCCTGTTCATATACCTTCCAAGAAGTCCAACACCGTGCAGATGATTCCTTATACTTGTTTCCTGAATTATTGTAACGTCTATTTTTCACAACAGATATACACACAGAATAAATCAAAAACAGCCGGCAGTGAAAAGGCAAATCCGTGACTGGTGCATAAAAAACATGTTCCGGCCTGTCAGTCCTTAAGGAAGTCACTTCCTATTCGACTGTCATTAAAGCTTACCGTATATCCCCAGTAAAGGCTGTCCCCTCCGTAACCATTCAACTCAATGTCGAGGTCATGCAATATACGATGGGCAACATAAAAGCCTTCTTTATCATTTTCAAGCTGTGCTTTTTCTATCACACTTAAAATAATGTCCAGGTCTTGTTGTATCTTGCCGGAAGTTTGTTCCGTCATTTCCGCAAGCCGAATTAGCTCTTCTGCTAGATTGGCTGTCCTCGGGACAACCCGTTTGTCCGCACCGTATCCCATCAGTTCATTGAACCGTTCATGAAGCAAATGGATGTCCCGGTATACTCCTGGATCAGAAATGGTGCTCTTGACTGCGTCCACTGTTACGCCTGAAGGCCGTGGAACCGAACCTCCGCTTCCGTCTGAAGAATAAGCAAGCAGGGCATAACCTGTAATAAGGAATGTAATGAGTAAAAAGGCAATGGCTGCCAGCCAGTTTCTTTTCAAGAAATTCACTCGCATCTCCCCTTTCCATAAGCATCGGACTACCCGGCAGTCCCTTATACTTCAGAAAGGTTCGATTTCCGTGCAAGTTATCCCTTTGCCGAAAAAGCACAAGTTTTGTGTTATTTTGGCATAATTCAGCTCTTTTTCGTTAATCGCTAATATATCCGGATAATGCCTGCCCCACATTTTCATCTTTTAAAAATGGAAAACCTGATATTTTCCATTCCCCGTCACGCTTAAGAAAAGATATTGGCGTTTGTTCAACGATTTCAGAGTCTCCCTGCCGGTAATGGAGAGTTACTCTTCCTTTCGGTTTTCCGTCTTCCATCCACACCTCCAACTTGTCATAACCGGTAATTTCAGCGTCAAGTGTTTCCATGCGGGATACCCATGCATTTCCGGCATCTATGGAAGGGCTGCTGGAACTGTCTATTTTATTATTCTCCGTATAATAAGCAATAAAACGGGACGCTTCTCTATAGTCACCGTTTTTTACATGATCGAGCATCCTGGCAGCAGTGTCCCGTATTTCAATTACAGCGTACATTTGTTTTCCGAATACAAGGCCTGACCCGGCGGCTATTGCGACTGCAATCGCAAACAGGATCCAACGGTTTGCCACTCTCGTTTCAGTACCGTCTCTCATATAACCCCTCTCTTTTAGCGGATTGAAAGAAAATTACCGAAATTTCATTCACGGAGCAATCCTTTCCTCCATATACAATGTTACATCATTTCTTTTTTAAACACATAGCTGACCCTGTTGAAGCCCGCTTTCTGATCATAAAACCGATGTGCCGCTTCACGCTTAAGTCCGCTGGATAGGGCAATTATTTCGCAGTTATTGCTAAGAGCGAATTTCTCCAGATGATCAAGCAGCTCTTCCCCATAACCGGCAGACCGATATTCCTTATCGGTAACTAGATCGTATATCCAGAGGTGTTTTCCATAATAAAAATTGGTAAGAATGATCGTGCCGGCAAGAGCGCGCAATTCATCGCTGTCATACAAGCCGAACATTCTGTATCCGTCACTGACCATTTTTTCAAGCATCCGTAAATACTCTTCCATATTAAGATGGGGCCTAAGCTGTGACATGATGTGAAAAGCCCGCCTGAACTCATCTTTAGTTGTGATTTCCCGAAACTCCAAGGTATTCTCCCCCTTCTTCCAAATCGTATATCCATTCGCTCTTAATCGCTTAAATTCCTTTCCGTAAACTCTAGAATCTTGTCCACAAAAAACAAGTTCTCCAAGAATTCCCGGTTCAGTCTGAATGAGAAAATGTTAATGCACTTTATAATTTACTTAACAATAAAAAAGAACGGAGTCATTTGCGACTCCGTCCTCGAATTAGCTTTAGGCTTTCTCTCCGATAACTGAACCCTTTACCAATGGAAACTTGTCTTTTATATAACATGTTATTTTGATTCAAGCGGTTCGACGGCATCCCGAATATGCTGGTCAAGTGTGTCAGCATGCATTCGCTTTTCATCTTCTGTCCAGCTGAACCGTTTTTGCATATAATCGATAACCGGGTCCTTCCACCGCCTTACCCATTCTATATCAAAAAACAGGGCGCCTGTACGCCTGTTAAAAAAGTCGATCGGGGCAGCAACCATCTCTTCTTCTATTCCGTATTTCAGCGATACGAATACTTCTCGGCTCAAACTGTGGGATTGCGCCTCTTCCCCCTCTGTCCTGACGATCTCGTATATTTTGGTGATATTCGAGCCATAGAGACTGACAAGCTTTTCGGCCTCCTCTTCTGTAAAACCGTGCGCCATTCCTTCACTGGCCATTTTTTTCTTATAGGATCCGTAACCGAAACTGCCTCCGACATACCCGCCAGAAAGGATGACATTTTCTGTCTCTGTTCCTGGAAAAACGCCTCCGCCTTCCGCTTTCAGCTGAGCTGCAGCTATATCAAGCACACGCTCAGCCATCTTCCTGTACCCGGTGAGTTTCCCCCCTGCTATCGTGATCAAGCCGGAATTGGAAATGAACACCTCATCTTTCCTTGAAATTTCAGAAGGGCCTTTGCCCTCTTCATGAATGAGCGGACGTACACCCGCCCAGCTTGATTCCATATCTTCCGCCGTCAAATTGACATCCGGAAACATGCCATTTACAGCTTTCAAAATGTAATCCCGATCTTCCACAGTCACAAGGGGATGAATGGGATCTTTCGTATATTTCGTGTCAGTTGTCCCGACGTATGTTTTGCCGTCACGGGGAATTGCAAACATCATTCTGCCGTCGTTGAACGGTGTATCGAAATAAACAGCCTGGCTGAGCGGGAAGCGTTTTTGGTCAAATACGAGATGGACACCTTTTGTCATGAAAAGATGCTTCCCCTGTTTTGAATGGTCCATTTCCCTTATTTCATCCACCCACGGCCCGGCGGCATTTATTATTTTTTTTGCTCTGATTTCCTTTATCTCACCACTTAACAAATCCTGGACACGCACTCCTATCACATTGCCATTCTCATATAGAAGCTCTTCGGCTTTAACATAGTTGACCGCTTTGCCGCCGCGCGCCACTCCTTCCTTCAGCACTTCAAGCGTCAGTCTGGCATCATCGGTACGGTATTCCACATAGTAACCGCCGCCTTTTAATCCTTCACGGTTTAAAAGCGGTTCTTTTGCAATGGTTTCATTTTTTGAAAGCATGGAACGCCGTTCACTCTTTTTGACACCTGCCAGACGGTCATATACGGCGAGACCCACGCTCGTTGTGAATTTACCGAATGTGCCGTCCTTCTTGATCGGCAGCAGCATCCATTCAGGATTCGTGACATGGGGGGCATTTTCATAAACAATCGCCCGTTCTTTTCCGACTTCTGCTACAAGCTTCACTTCAAACTGCTTCAAATAACGCAGTCCGCCGTGAACCAGCTTTGTGGACCTGCTCGAGGTGCCGGCCGCAAAATCCTGCATTTCCACAAGACCGGCATTCATGCCTCTTACTGCTCCATCAAGGAGGATCCCCGCACCGGTTATGCCTCCCCCGATCACTAAAACATCGAGTTCCCCGGATGCCATTTCATCTATGATATGTTTGCGCTGTAAACCTGAAAACGGCTGTGCCATATTTACCACTCCTCATCAATTAGATGCTATTTTTAATCTTCCACAACAGAAATTTTCCATAACCCCGGTCGGGCGGATGACCGCTGTTTTTACCGGTAAAGAATACAAAAAAGACCCAGCAAAAATCACCCTATGCGAAATAGGGGGTTTTTGTGGGTCTCCGATTCTCATCACAATGGATATTAACTTATACTATTATTAAATCACGTTATATGTCAGCAGTCAATGGCTCCGCTAATCACATTTTCTGACCGCCTTCTCATATGTAAGGCATTAATTGACTTTTCTTTCATTCTGTAAATGAAAATCCATCAATGTATCCACATTTACATTTAAAGCAAGCGCAAGTTTTTCAATGATATGGATGGATGGATTTGTCTGGAGGTTTCGCTCAATTGAACTTAAATAAGACTTTGAAACACCTGCTTTATGGGCCAGGCCCGATATTGACATCCCTTTTGATTGGCGATGCTTTCGTATTTGATCTCCTATCACCTTCATCACCTGCTCCTTTAAGATTTGATCTTTTGCTTTTGCGAAGTGCACTTTATATACGACCGTATTTCCTCAAGAGTAAATCCTTCCTGTCTCGCCTGCTGGATTAACTTTACCCACTCTGGATCAAGAATTTGCCCATTCGTCATCTCCGCCACCCCTTACGTAAAATAAAAGACGCTTGTTCTTTATACTGAACAAAACATTTAAAAAAATATCCGCTTTTCACCTATCTTGAAAATCGCGGAAGAAACAACTCGTCTTTATTTTTCATATAATAATGGAAAAGTCGATATTATCCGGCTGGTTGTGTCAGGCAGAAAACAAAAAGGTTCTTTATAAAGAACTTCTATTTTTATTGTAGCTTATTTTCCCCCGGCATGGAAGAGGGAAAATGAATTTTTATTTTCCTGTATAAACTGAATAATGACAACGAGGCTCACTGGAAATGAATTCACATTTTTTCACGCGGCGGATTCAGGAAGTTATTCAAAGTCCTCGAGAATAGGGATTGGACAGCACGAACAAAAGCGCAATGCGCCCGCTTAGCGGCGTACGCATAAGCGGGGATACCCGCAGGAAGGTGATCTTTCCTTCCGGAGGGGATCACCGCTTATGACGATAGCCGCTGGCGCCTGGAGCTGGATGACTCCCTCCTCGCTTTTTAATCCACAATACAAAAAATTTCTAATTTCCTTAACACCGAAAAAAAGGAGGCTTCTCAGCATGCCCGCTTAGAAGGGATGGTGTCAACAGAGGGCCGATAAAAACTGTCCGAAACATCAGCAATAGATTTCAAAACAGATCTTCACTTCAAGGAGAAACGTTACTGAACTTTGAAAGTTTAGTATCAGGAGAGTCTGAGATTAAAGATGAGCGTTTGGCCGTTATAGTCCTTTTCCAGCGTCAGGTCGGGGATAAGACACCTTTCCAGAGAAAAATCCATAAGCAAATGTTTTAAACAATTTGCACGAGGTATATATGGAGTACAAGTTGATTTCCACTACTAAATAACAAAAAAGTAAATGTTTACCAAAACATTTAACGTGGTATCAACTTTTATGTAAATAGATATAGAAAAATCATCAAAAGGAGAGGATTTCATCATGGCAAAGAAAGACAATAACCGCGACATGACACTTAAGGAAGCCGGCCGTAAAGGCGGAG
>NZ_LWBL02000024.1 GCF_001644195.2 Bacillus marinisedimentorum
TCTCATGACAAGGACTTCTATCAGAACATCGGCCAAAAAGGCGGAGAAGCTACTTCTGAATCCCACGGCAAAGAATTCTATCAGGAGATCGGTGAAAAAGGCGGAGAAGCCACTTCCAAATCTCATGGCAAGGAATTCTACGAAGAAATTGGCGAAAAAGGCGGTAATGCCCGTGCCAATAACGACAATAAATAATTACCAGCCTGCATAGAAGCAGTTGAATAGATAAGCCCTGATCCCAAATGGGATCAGGGCTATTACATACGTTAAGCAGATTGAATGGCAGATCCGTACAAAGCCTGCCGGTACGAATCAAGAGATGTATCAATAATCTTACTTAAAAACGGAGAATCCATGTCCTCTAGAATAGACTCTGCAAACCGCCATGCATTTTCTTCAATCTGCAGGGCTATCCTCTGTTGCTGCGATTCACTCTCCGCTGAAGCTAACGCATGACTCAAATGTTCAAGATTTTCATCCTCTGCATGACCGATTTCATGAGCGAATACCACTTTAAAGTAATCATGCAGCCGGTCTTCATTTCCAAACAGCATCCGGCATTGTTTCTTTATAACACCTGTGTACATCGTAACTGCATGCGCGTGAATTTGGTATTTTCCCCCGACAAGACGGCCGCCTGGGAACAAGTCTTCAATATATACCTCTGCCTTGCTTCCTGAACGCTCCATTATATCTTTAATAATCATCATAAATTCATTATTCAAAATAACCATGCACACCCTTATATCAATATAACGATAACTTTATTATATATCGGCCCTATAAAAAGTAAAGTGCAATTTCTATCATAATTTGACAAATTCTTGGCAAACCACCAATATCTCTTTGTTTTTATTTATATGCATGTCGGAATGATTTTATAAGCGGAAGAGATGATTGTTTCCAAACAAGAGGATTTTGCCTGGCATTCATGCCGATCAAAGATGATTCCTTTGCACCGTGGACGGCCTCCTGAAAGGGGCATGCAAAAAAGCCAGCATCCTTCAGCAGGATGCTGGCTTTTTACCTTATCAACTGGGACTGGCACGGCAGCGATATGAAGGATCAGTCTTCCTGCTCCCTTTCAAAATGGAGAGCCAGTCGAACCATGTCGACACACTGAATTCCATTTTCGACAATAGGCTCCTTATAACGGCGCTGGAAAAATCCTGAATCGATGCCCGTGATTCGAAATCCGCATTTTTGATAAAGTGCCAGCTGGCCGATGCTCGAATTTCCTGTTCCCAATTCAAGTGTTGCGGCTCCCCTATTTTTTGCAACATCTATTGCCTTTTTCACAAGTTGCTTTCCAATCCCCTTGTTCTTCCACCCCTCTTTCACAGCAACATTCATAAGCTCCCAGGTTGCAGGCTTTATTTCCATCACGGCAAGCACTCCGCAAATCTCTTCACCTGATTTTGCCGTAAACACCTCGCTCCGTTTGATGTACGAGCGAACCATCTCTTCAGACGGGTCCGCTTCAAAAAGCAGTTCCCATGGTATATTCCCATCATCATCCATTTTTTCAATGACAAAAGACATTCCATTTCCCCCTTCAGAATACCAATAATATATCACTGCAATTCCGATCACCATTTTCCTTATAAAGCCGGCCGGAATTAGAAGGATTTTCTCTGGGCATCGTAGAAAAAGTTAATCATTAACTTGTACGGAGGGGACTAACGATGGGAGATAACAAATCACTCCTGCTCGGCGCTGTTGCCGGGGGAATTGTGGCAAGTGCCGCAACATTAATGGCTGGATCAACAAGAGGAGAAGAGATTCTGGAAAATATCCAAAAAAATACAACGAAAGTATTCGAAATGATTGACACGATCCAAAAAGAAGGATTGTCGCTTTCAAAGCCGGGTGGAGCGAAAATCAGGAAAAAAAATGAAACGGCTGAGGAAATTATCGCATCCATACAATCAATGAAAGAACAGCTGCAGCCTGATCAGCAAGAGTTGAGGAGTGAACTGGATAAACTCGAAGGACGGGTGTCACAGCTGGTTAAAAACGAGAACATGTCATTCAATTGGACCTTTTACTTCATGCAAAAAAATGGGAATGACCTATGGGAAGATCGATCAAAGAAACCTGAACCGAAATCAATCACCCATTAAAAGCAGGGCACCCGCAAACGGGTGCCCTTTTTCACTTCACTTGCACTTTTCCAATCCTGCCAGCAATCCCTCACTTGATTCGATGATATCAAAAAGCCTGCTCCATGTCGTGCCGATCACTAGGTCCTGGGCATGCGCCAGTTTGTCCCTCAAGCTTTCCACCCCTTCAAAAATTGCCCTGCCCTTCTTTTTGGAAGGAAAACCGAGCTTCTGGCGCAGCATATCGCTGCCGACGATAATTTCTTTTTTATCGCTGAATTGGAGGCAATCGGCTAAATCGATCGCCTCTGTCCGCTCCCGCCTTAACTCAAGGAGTTCATGCGCTTTCTGGAGACGGCCCGGTGTCATGAACTGCTGCCATTCTCGATTTGGAAATTGGCTGCGGATGATGCGCAGCATGTGCAGCTCAATTAAGGAGACAAGGCCAAATAGCAGCATTCTTACAGGAATTTTTTGAAGATCTGACCTTGTAATAATATAGACGTCCCTCCGCTCATCCAGGACAAAGGTGCTTCGTGAATGTTTTAGGACGCCAAAAATTTCAATCAGCGGCATCGAACTGGTGATTATGTCTCTTGGACTGAACAGCTTTTTAGCCTCCCCGCAAACATTGACAGCGAGCAGGTCTTCTTTTTTGGCATACCCGCACACCGATCCCTGTTCCACGATGCCAACCACTTCAAATTGGCGTTTATCCAGGCGGTCAAACACATCAACCGCTGGTTCATCTGAACGGCATCTCGCAAGCGGTTCAGCAATCTCAGCAACGGTAATTCTCTCTTTATAGAGCGTCCGCAAATTTTCATATGGAATCGGCACATTTTTATTTTGCTGCATTTTCATGCGCCCCTCTTTATATAACTCGAATACTTATCAGTTCGCTGTTATGCAGCCAAAAACCTTTTAGACATATTTGTTTTTATGGACTTTTGCAAAAATGCTGTTGGTAAACCTTACTGCTGACTTTCAACTGTTATTATCGGGCAAGTCTTCAGTTGAAGAAGGAGTCTTCCCTGTAAAAGAGCCAAATAAAAAGCCCGGAAAACAGTCGAATGCACATACACTGACCATTCTCCGGTGCTCACGCTCTGCAGGTCATTCCCTGCATAATATATCCTCTCACATCATTGTGGAAAATAGCTATAACACAAACACAGTAAGTTTTTGTACTACTTTTTGTATAGATATCCAGCTTTCACACCGAATAACCTGGTAATCATGCCAACTAACCGTTTTTCACACCGTATCATTGGTTCCATGCCGTAACTTGGCAATGTTACACCTTATACTCAAATTCTCATGAATAAAATCAGTGCAGATGTTTGCCCATCTCAACGTGAAGCAGGTCATACCCTTTTGCTGGGTTCTTGGACCGTTTACCCGCCAGTATTTCACAAGTTTGCTATCTGCACCGGAACACCTCCTCAGCTGCAGAAGCTGCCCCGGCCTGAAGTATGTTTCCCTCGGCTATATTTTTTGCAAGTAATGCTTCTCATTTGACTTTATCTGGTTCTATTGTTTTCATAAATATGGATGAACGTTTACAATATGTTTATAAAAGGTAAATAATTAGGTAGCAGATGGAAATACATATTTCGTGAGAAGAAAGCAGGTGTCGCCATGACAGTAGAAAAATTGCAAAGTTATTTACTGGAACATACTGCATCCATGACAAGTGACTGGCTTAAAAACCGCCCAGTTTCATCAGAGTATTCAGTATATTCCTTGCAGTCATCCGAAATTGTAACGGAAGAACTCCGCACCCAGAATGAAGAGTTCATTCGCACTGTTACCGAGTCCCTGACCGATTCCAACGCAAATAAATTTGAACAGTGGGCTAAAGATGTGGCAAAAAGCCGTGTGAAAAGCCAGACACCCATTCACATAACAATCGCGAATTTTAAAAAGTTCCGTGAAATCTACTGGAACTTTGTGACTCGCTTTATCGAGGACAGCGGGGAGCAAATAGACCCCACCGAGGTGTCTGAATGGAGCGTCCGCATTAACCATGCCTTTGATGACATGATCCAGCTTTACACAAAGTACTACAGCGAAATGACAACCAACCAGCTCAAAGCCCAGCAGGAAATGATCATGGAGTTGAGCGCTCCGGTTATCAAGCTGACAAATGATATCGGTGTCCTTCCGATTGTCGGTGAAATTGATACGTACCGGGCCCAGCTTGTCCAGCAAAAGACGCTTAATAAAGCGATGGAAATGGGTCTTGAGTACATGATTATGGACCTCTCAGGCGTTCCGGTCATTGATACGATGGTTGCCCAGGAATTGTTCCAGGTCATTCAATCCCTCCAGCTGTTGGGTGTGGAAGCGATCATTACTGGAATTCGCCCTGAAATCGCCCAGACAGCGGTCCAGCTCGGAATAGATTTCGGCCGCATTTCTACTTATGCCCATCTTCAGCAGGCACTGTCTGAAATCTGGGGATTGAATACGAATTGAATCATTTCCATAAAGTCAAAAACCCGGCAATAAATGCCGGGTTTTTCTCATCTTTGACATAAACGGCTCCGCCGGAAGAACGCAAGCCGTTCCTCGTTTTCAAAGAATGCAGCGGGCGGAGATCAATAACAGTTGTTTGCATGATTCAGATGCCTTGCCCTATTTCAACAGCCGTTCAACTTCCTCCAGTGTCGGCAGTGCTGTCATTGCACCTTTCGTGGAAGCGGCCAGACCGCCAGAGATGCTTGCGAATCGGCCGATTTCCCAAAGTTCTTCTTCTGAAAGGCCGTTTACGCCGTCTCCTCTTTCATTAATCTTATAGAGCATCCCTGATACGTAAGCATCACCGGCACCGGTAGTATCCACTGCCTCCACTTTCATTGCCGGCACTTTCACCAATTTACCGCCGGCAGACAAATAACTTCCTTCAGCTCCAAGAGTGACGAGCGTAAATGGGATCTCATAACCGCTTAAAGATGCAAGGCCTTCCTCAATCGATTGTTTGCCTGTCAAAAATTCCAGTTCTTCTTCCGACACTTTTAAAATATCCGCTTTATCCAGCATCCATTTTATTACAGCACGTGCTGTTTCTTCGTCTTTCCAGAGGCTCAACCGCAAATTGGGATCAAAAGATACGATCATGCCGGCTCTTTTCGCCAGTTCAACCGCTTTTTCCGTTGCGCTTTTGGAAGGCTCTGAAATCATGGAAATCGATCCGATGTGAAGTAGCTTATGTTCTTCAAACAACTGACCATTCAAATCTTCCTCTTTCAAAAACCGATCCGCGCTCGGATCTATGTAAAAATAAAAATCACGTTCCCCGTCTTCACTTAATGTAACGAATACAGCACCTGTCCTTGCTTCTGACCCCAAGACCATCGCCGCCGTATCAACGCCATATCCGTCCAGCGTTTCTTTAAGAAAGCGCCCGAGAATATCATCGCCGACTTTCCCTAAAAAGGAGGCCCTGGCTCCCAGTCTCGCTGCTCCAACAGCCGCATTGGCAGGTGCACCCCCTGGACTTTTTTGATATGTTAAATTGCTTGCATCTAGAGGGATAAAATCAATCAGCGCTTCGCCAAGACAAACAATCCCTTTTTTCATTCAGCATTCTCCTTTTTCAATGAAGTTTTGCCTGTCACCATAATGAAAAGCCCGGCGGCCGCTATGTTCCACACGGCGGTTGCCAGGCCAAGGCAAAATCAGCTAATCTCCCGTTATTGCTGTTTTAAATCAACTTTCATTACCGGTGTCTCACCTTTTTGAACGTCAGCAGCCAGCATTTTTTCAACATTTTCAATCACATCGCCGTTCGTCAGTACAATTGGTGTAATCGTGCTGCTTGCTTTTTCGATGACAAGATCCATATCGAATTCAATCAATAGGTCACCGGCTTTTACTTTATCTCCTTCTGATACATGGGCGGTAAAGCCTTCACCATTCATTGAAACTGTTTCAAGTCCAATGTGAATCAAGATTTCAATGCCGCCTCTGGTACGGAGACCGATGGCGTGTTTTGTATGGAACAGCTGGATAATTTCACCGTCAACTGGCGCAACCACCTGCCCGCCTGCCGGCCTGATCGCGACGCCGTCTCCCATCATTTTTTGGGAAAAAGTCGGATCAGGGACTTCAGTAATATCAACTGCTTCGCCGGAAAGCGGAGAAACAAGCGTTTCTTCCGTTGGAGCAGGTTCCTTATTTCCACCGCCGAATAGTTTGTCTAATAAACCCATTTTTATCACCCTTTAATTATTTTGTCCTTCTACGATATAGTAATACCCGCATTTTCTGTTCCAACAAACATTGTAGAAAAAGAGTTTCATCATGCTGCTGAATTTCAGTTTTTTATAACCTGCAGCAGAGCAAACTGGAAGACGCTTCTCGTACATGATGGACCGGACAGCCGGGGGTACATTCCAAAGTGTAAAAAAGCCGGGAGCTTAATGTCAACTACAATCCTTTATTATGATAAAACGTTCATTTTGTAAGCACAGTTATTGGAATTATGCTCTGAGTCAGTTCCCTTCATAAAAACAAACAGAAAGCTCACCAGCCCGATTGCAGTTTACCGCCGCTATCACACTGTTTGTGAAAAACAGCGGATTAGCATTGGAAGGCGGTTTTGCGTTATTGTATGTATAAGCTGTAAAAATTTACTGTATGCTGAGACAACTTAAACAGAGCTGAACAAGAAGAAAGTTCATTTAAAATATGTTAGAGGTGGAATAAACGATGACCAGTTCCCGAATAGAAAAAGCAACGTTTGCAGGAGGCTGCTTTTGGTGCATGGTAAAACCGTTCGACGAATTGCCGGGCATCCATTCCGTCGTTTCCGGCTATACCGGCGGACATGTTGAGAACCCGACATACCAGCAGGTGACCAGCGGCACCACCGGCCATTTCGAAGCCGTTCAGATTACGTTCGATACAGAAGTTTTCCCATATAAAAAGCTTCTTGACTTATTCTGGAGGCAAATCGACCCGACCGATCCGGGAGGCCAGTTCGGCGACCGCGGCGAGTCTTACAGGACGGCGATTTTCTACCATAGTGAAGCACAGAAACAGGCTGCCGAGCAGTCAAAAGAAGAACTTGATGCAAGCGGACGCTTCGATAAGGCGGTTGCCACCGTTATTCTTCCTGCAAGCCCTTTTTATCCGGCTGAAGAATACCACCAGGATTATTATCGAAAAAACCCCACTCATTATAATCGGTATTTCCAGGGGTCCGGCCGCAAGGGATTTATCGAAACGAACTGGAAGGTTCAGAAAACCGAGGACGATTTAAAACTCCGGCTGACGCCCATCCAGTATGAAGTGACCCAAAATAACGGCACCGAAAAACCGTTCCATAATGAATATTGGAATAATGCCGAAGAAGGAATCTATGTGGATATCGTTTCGGGCGAACCCCTCTTCAGCACAGAAGACCAATACGATGCCGGCTGCGGCTGGCCAAGCTTCACCAGGCCGCTGCAAAAGATGAATATTAAGGAAAAAGCCGACTTCAGCCATTTCATGGTCAGGACAGAGGTCAGGAGTAACGGCGCCGACTCCCATCTCGGGCATGTGTTCAATGACGGACCGGAAGAAGAAGGCGGACTCCGGTATTGCATCAACTCGGCCGCTTTACGTTTTATCCCCGTCAGTGACCTTGAAAAAGAAGGCTACGGAGAATACCGCAAACTTTTTGAATAACATGCACAAAAAGCAAGCGCCCATATCTTATTAAGTAGTTGAGGTTATGATGATAAACAGTAGAAATAGCATATCGATTAATCGATATGCTTTTTTACTTTTTGCAGCAACTCTTTTAAATAGGCTTTGTTAAAGCTCCATGTTGATTTTTTCACTAGTTGATTGGAGTGGAAGGTGCGAGACTCCGGCGGGATTAGCGGGACAGGTGAGACCCCGCAAGAGCGATAGCCATGAGGAGGCTCACCGCCCGCCCCGCGGAAAGCGAGTACCTGCAACGGAAATCAACACTAGCGTTTAACAGAGCCTTTAAATAAGATATGCTGAAAAGCATTTTGAATAGCATGCCAAACAGCATCGTGGCAATGGAAGTTGCCATTGGGTGAATTAGGGCGGTTCAGTTGTTTCATTTTCGATGCAGGGGCTCGCTTTCACAACGGGCATAAGTGCGAGCTTCCCTCTTTTCTCCCTCAGGGTATTTTCTTTACAGTGAGGCGGACGGGAAGCCTCCCCGGCTCTGTGGCCTTGATCAGCCGGAGGAACAACTATTAATAGGGGTTTTCGTTTTTCGTGCCTATAATCTGCTGAATGGACAAAGGATAGGAACGGAAACCCCTTATTCCGTTCCTATAACCAAATTAAATCCAACACTACGCAAAAATTCAATGTTACTGATGAGCTTATGTTTGTGAATAAGATTGAACGATAGCATTTGATTCACTATTTTTCTCTTTAAAAGTGCTTATAGCATTGTACTGACGCCAGTTTGGGGTTCTTAGATAAATCAGGCTGCGTTCCTAAAATGAGTGGGAAATGGGTTAATAAAAGATTGAGAACTTCTTTGACCGCAGCTATAGTGTGGGTGCAGGGCTCTTTATCGTGATTCGTGCCAAATTGTGCCCCCTGCAGCGGAAATCACGGTCTAAAGTGAAACTTCTCGAACATAGGTTTTTACGAGATCAATCCTTTAATGGAATGAAACCATTATGATAATGAAAATCCGTGGATTATGAAACAAGTACGGCTTTTGTGTTAATTATAATGTGATTATTTGCAAGTATTGATGTCATTTAGTGTGTATTGCTATTTCGCATTTCCTCCACGTAATCGAAACTACTCAACTTTACATGGGAGGCTGTCAAATGGTTATGACCCGGTAGCGGGCTTTAAAAAACATGAAAATACCGTACATCAGCAAACCTCCGGCCACAACCGCCAGAAGGTACGGGCCGAAGGGCTGCTGGGCGATTTCGGAAAGGGCTTTATCCATGCCCTGCTCATTTTCAGCTTTTGCTTCAAGCGCACTGTCAATGACAAACCACCCAATAAGGGCAAAAACGACCCCGCGGGCAATGAATCCGGCCTTTCCTACTGTTCTCATCGTTTTTCGTTCGTCTTCATCCATCTCGATTGCTTTCAAATGTTTGCCGAATTTTCCTTTATATCCTTTGTATAGTTCATAAAAGGCAAAAGCCAAGATGATTGCACCCGCAATGCCGATAATCCACCTGCCCCACACTTCCCCCAGGAGCCTTGCTGTAACCGTTTGCCTGGCTGATCCGGGACTGCCGGCATTCATAATGATCATGAATGCTTTATATGCAAGTCCAAGGTGGATAACCGCACTAACCAGGAAACTTGCCCTCTTGATCATTTCCTTGATCCCATGCTCTTTGCCTTTGATATGCATAAACGTTTCCATCAGCTTCCACACCGCATAACCGATAAGCCCAAATGCCATAATCCACAATGCAAATTCACCGAAAGGTCTGGACGAAAGCGCGGCAAACGCTCCCTCTGATCCGGTTGTCCTGCCGCCAAAGCCGCCTGCTGGCATAATCGACAGGATTCCGATCAGGACGTAAACAGTCCCCTTTGCCGCATATCCGAAACGTGCGAAATTCCGAACCCAAGGTTTTACTTGTTTTGCTTTATTTTCAGCCTTTTTTTTGACTTCATCTTTTACTAAGCGGGTGTCATATCCCATGCTGAGTGATCCCTTTCCTTGTGCTGTCGCATTTTATCCTTTTATTACCCCTGTTACAATTTTAAAAAACCGCTGACATTTATCAACATTACTAGTTTGAAAAAAGGATTTTTGTCCATGAACCGCCAATATATTTAGAAGACGGACAGCGAAAACTTTCGACGAAAGGGAGATTGTGTTGAAGGAACAGGTGTTAAAAAATCGGCTGCTAAGCATGGAATCCGACTCGAATGAAGAACTATATACCCTTTGTCTCGAAATGATGAATTACATCGGTTCACCCGATCCGATCTTGCGTGACGATCTCATATACCGGACACTGGAACGGCTGATCCCGGCCGGTGCTTTCACAGATGAACAGCTGCACCGTATCCTTGAGATCAGCCTGGGCCGCACCCACCTCTTCTTTAATATTGATACGATAGATGAAAACGGAGTTTTCACCCGCTCTTTTTCAGCCCTTGTCATTGCCCTTGTACTGGCTGAAAATAAAAAACATCATTTCCTTTATGAGCAGGACCTGCTGGTCATCCACGATGCGGTCATTGAATATCTGGGGCATGAATGGGACCTGCGCGGTTATGTCCCCGGTAAAGGCTGGGCCCGCGGTATCGCCCATATCGCAGATGTCATCGATATTCTGGTCAAACAGGATGACTATCCAGGGAAGCGAAGACAGCAGCTTCTCGAAGCAATGTTTGAAAAAATGGCCACAGAACGGACCATTTATGTCTATCAAGAAGAGGAACGGATGCTCAACCCCCTCATGACCATACTTGAACAGGGTTTCGATGAAGAAGTCCTGCTTGAGCTGTTAAGTAAGATGCTCGTGAAAATGGATTATGCATTTCTTGAAATGAGGGAAGATGACTACGCGGCACTTTATATGAATGTTACCCGGTTTCTTAGAGGGCTTTTCTTCCGGCTTGAGGCCTCGGGAATGTTCCCGCTTTTGAAAAACGATATAGAGTTTATGCTTTTGCATGAAGTCAGAACCTTTTCATGAGATGTTCAGAAGAAAAACAGCCAGCCAGGAGGTGCTTCATGGATTCCGATCAAGGAAATACCTTTCTTAAAACAGGCCTGATTCTCGGCCTCATCTGGTTTCTTCTCTCGGTATCATTGATGGGATACTGCCGGAATGCCGGTATACAGCTGACCGTGCTGCAATGGTGCGTTTTCGCAATACAGACAGTCACCGCAATTTCATTTTCTGTCTACTACGGCGTAAGGCTCTTTGCCAATTCATAAACTCCGCCACAGCTGCTTCCCTTCCGTATCCGATAAGCCGGCCTATGCCTGCCTGCGTTAAACTTCCGTAATTCCGGGTATTTACAAATATCAGGTAAATTATTAAACAGACAAAGAGGTTGAAAATATGGTTAAAAGGATCCTGTTAACCCTTATCCTCCTGCCTTGGCTGGCAGCGTGCGGAACAAGCCAGGCAAATGAACTTGATACAAGCGGCCTGCAAAAAGACTTTACGTCAAGCAATACAGTGAAGTACGAAGCACCTTCGCTTGAGGCCGCCCTTGATGCAGTCCCATTCAAGATTACACTCCCGGAGAAGCTTCCGTTTGAGTCCGAAGGGTTTAAACCGAAAAAACTCAAAAAACGGAAAGGGGATACTGACTCAGTAATCCTCGAACTGGTAGCCGAATCTTCGAAGGACAGAGAAGCGGTGCTCCGATTATATGCCGGAAATGGCGATTATCTTGTCCATCAAAACGAACTCGGCGGGGAGCCGCTCAAGCTGAAAGACGGAACACCAGCTTTCTATTTGTATGTACAGCCATACCATGTAGTCAAATTCGAAAAAAACGGCATCGAGTACTCTGTTAACTATTCTCATACAGAAAAATCAACCGATCTTCAAAAGCAGGACTTGCTGAACATTGCAAATCAGCTTAATGCTAATTAGCCCTCCCTGATTTTTCACAGCCCTTACCGTTATCAAGCTCCGGTTCGTTCCCTTTGATAAAGTACAGTTCCAGCAGAGAGAAGCACTTTTTATCCTGTTTTGTGATATGATAAAGATAAACTTCTGCCGGAACGGTGATATGTTGTGAATAAAGAAAACAGAGAAAAATGGGTCATAATTCTCGGCTTCCTGTTTGGAGCCCTTATGTTTTGGGCCGCATGGCGGTACCTGGATGAAGGAAATGCTTTTGGCTATGTTCCCCTGCTCACAGCTGTTTTTTCGGTTATCATGGCTGTGTATGAACTAATCCGTTATATAAAACAAAAGTAAGCACAAGAGGCCTGCTCTGACGTGGAGCAGGCCTTTACTGATCTTTTCGCCTATTTTGCCTTACGCTACTGAACCGTGCTTCTCTTTAGCGTTTCTGTTCCCTTCTTGCGAAATCGACAAATCGGAATTTATCGGGACGATGCCGGGATTCCGTATATTGAAATAGGTCAGCGCTCTTTAAGTACACATAGTTCCTGACAACGACAACGGCGTGATAGTCTTTAAAATCCAGCAGTCTCCGGTCTTCCTCTCCGGGTTCCTCAACTGATATCACTTTTTTCGCAAAGCTGATTTCGAGGCCTTTTTCATCTTCAAGGTATTCATAAATCGAATGTTCACACGCCCTTTTTGTCAGTTCCGGCACAAAAGATGTAAGGAAGAAATCTTTATCAAGGATAACCTTTTCCCCGTCTATTTCGCGTACTCTTACTACTTTCCAAACGTCTTCATTGCCTTTAATCTGCAGTTGCTCCTGCAAGTAATCATCCGGTTCCAAAATGCCGAGTTCTTTTACGATGGTTCGTGTGCTTTGCCCCATTTTATCGGCGAGTTCCCGGAAACTGACCATTCCCGAGACAGGAAAATCATATCGCTTCAAATCCAACACGATTGATCCCTTTCCCCGGATTTTTTGGATGAACCCATTTTGGGCAAGTAAATTAAGGGCCTTTCGAATCGTCTCCCGCGAAACGCCGTACATATCCATTAACTCGTGCTCGGATGGAAGTTTTGTATCCGGTTTCATTTTTCCGCTTTCTATTTGCTCAGAAATCTCCTGATAGATTATTTTATATTTGTTATTCATACTCCCCTGCTCCTTTTTCCAGGCTGTCCGGCAGTGCCGAATCAAAATGGATGAAAGCAGGCAAAGGTTGCCTCCGCCTGCCTATAAATTATTTTTTCAAATGATAGACAACAGATTCATATGGCCGCAGCGTCATGTTCCTGAAATCCTGGGGCGGCTCAGAATAATTGCCGATGAGGACATCACTGATGCACCCTTTTACATCAATGTGATCCGGCAGGGTGAATTTCGCTTCATCGCCGAAGAAATTGTTGACGACCAGAAGCGTTTCGTTATCCCCTTTCCGGATATAAGCAAAAATTTCCGGATCATATTCATGGAGCAATTCATATTCGCCATAAGTGATCAAATCCACTTCTTTACGAAGCTGAATCAGTTTTTGATAGTGATAGAAAATGGACTCCCTGTCTTCAAGAGCATTTTCAGCGTTAACTTCCTTATAGTTTTCCGGAACATTGATCCATGGTGTTCCAGTAGTGAAGCCAGCATGCTTCTCTTTATTCCACTGGACTGGCGTCCTTGAATTATCACGGGATTTTTGCTTGATGATTTCAATGATTTCCTTTTCCGGCAAGCCTTTTTCCTCTTTCAGCAGCTTATACATATTCAATGTTTCCACATCGCGGTAATCATCAATTTTATCAAACTTCGGGTTTGTCATGCCGAATTCTTCACCCTGAAAAATGTAAGGGGTTCCCTGCATCATATGAATCGTTGTCGCCAGCATTTTTGCCGATTCATTGAAATACGTCTTGTCATTTCCGTATCTGGTGACGACCCGCGGCTGATCATGGTTACACCAGAACAAAGCGTTCCAGCCTCCGCCCTTGTACATCCCTTCCTGCCATTTCGTAAGAATACGTTTCAGAGCAAGAAAGTCCATCGCACCCAGCGCCCATTTTTCACCATTTGGATAGTCCACTTTCAAATGGTGGAAGTTGAATGTCATACTCAGTTCTTCCCGCGCGGGGTTGGAATATTTCACACAGTCTTCTATTGTCGTGGATGACATTTCACCGACTGTCATTGCCTCGTACATTGACAGGACTTCCGTATTCATTTCATGGAGATATTCATGGACGCGCGGGCCGTCTGTGTAAAACTTCCTGCCGTCGCCGGAATCATCATCCGGAAAGTCCTGGTTTTTAGAAATCAAGTTGATGACATCCAGCCGGAATCCATCAATTCCTTTCTCAAACCAATAATGCATCATGTCGTACACTTGCCGGCGGACTTCTTCGTTTTCCCAATTCAAATCTGCCTGGGTTACATCGAATAGGTGCAGGTAATATTGTCCTGTCTGCTCATCATATTGCCAGGCATTACCTCCAAATTTAGACTCCCAGTTCGTCGGCGGGTCTCCGTTTTCCTTGCCGTCTTTCCAAATATAATAGTTGCGGTAACGATTATCCTTGGATTTGCGAGATTCCTGGAACCATTCATGCTCAGTAGATGTATGATTCACGACCAGGTCCATGATGACTTTCAGGCCGCGGCCATGTGCTTCCTCAAGCAGCCTTTCGAAATCCTCCATTGTTCCATACTCTTCATGGACGGCATAATAATCACTGATATCATAGCCGTTATCACGCTGGGGAGATTGGTAAACCGGTGTCAGCCACAACACATCGACACCAAGCTTTTTAAAATAATCAAGCTTTGCGATGATACCCGGAATGTCACCTATTCCATTTCCGGTTGTATCATTGAAACTTTTCGGATAGATTTGATATACAACGGCTTTGCGCCACCATTCTTTGTAGTTCATACTAAAACCTCCAGACATCGTTGGTTGGTAGTCTATATTGAAACGGCACTGGCTGAACAGCTCTCGCCGATTCCAGCATAAATCGCTGCTGACGATGGCCTCTGTCCGATTGCATTGTTCATTTATAAGCATACAAGTGACTGCGGGCGAACAGAAGAAACAAGGTCCGCTCCGAGGAATGAATGGGAAGGCTTATCTGGAAGCCTGCATAGGAAGTTGGTTCCCCTGTAAGACTATCATCTAATATGACCTTGCCGAAAAACGACAATCCGGTTTAACACAGCTTGATGAAAAATAAACAATAAGTTCTGTATCGGTCTTATGAATTTTCCCTTAAAACAAAAATAAATCACGTAAGCGGTTTCGGTTAATCCTTTCATCCAAAGTATACTTGTCTATACAAGTAGAGTCAATTCTGCAATTAAATTTTTTACTCGTATAGGGGAACAGTTATCTTACGATTACAGGATAAAGTAACGTTGTATCTGATTTACCCCGTTCGCGGTAAAGGATAATCCTCACCATTCCCGAAAAGGAATGAATACAAGCCAATCATTTACGGAAACCTTTTTTGGCCATTTGTCCAACGAATGAATGATAATTTTGAAATAAATTTAAAAAATAGGGTAAATATGGTATTATAACTTAAGATAACCCTGGTTACACCGATATAATGGGTAGAGATATGATAAAAGGCAAATTAAGTGAAAGCTTAAGACGCAAAGCTACAGGGGCTAACCGATTCCTCGCATGCCAGCCAGCTGCTCGCAAACTTCTGGTCAATCGACCGGAAAGGGTGATGTGAAATGAACCGCCACAAACGGCTTACAACAGAGATAGAGGAATTACGGCAAAATCTTTATAAAGCGGCTTCGGCAGCTGAAACGTATACATCCGCGGAAGTGATCAATTTGAGTAAGAAGCTTGATACTAAACTTAATGAATTGACAGGCTATATACAGCAATCAAGCACCGGCCAGACATCATAGGAAGGTGTTATTCGAAGTACCCTGTTTCAGCATGTGAAACACAAGCATGAAAAAAGACGGCTATGGCTTTGCCGTCTTGATCAGTCGCGCTTTTTAGGTTTGGCGTGCCATGCTTCGCCAAATATTTCCCCGTCAGGTCCAACATGGTACATTGCCAGCCAGGATGCCTCCTTTGCTCCATCCAGGCTGATGTAAACTTCCCACCCATCACTCGCTGCATTATTTTCCACTTTAGACACTTGCATCTTGTCTTTCTGAGCATTTTCGACACTGTATTCCATCATATCCTCTTTTGCCTGACTCAAGGCAATTTTTTCAGCTTTTTCACTCGTGATCTCCTCTGATGCCTGCACTCCGCAACCCGACAGCAAGATGAATGAACATATGAAGACAGCTTTGAGGTTACTCATTCTTTCCCACCTTTGTTTCTCGTTTACTATTCTTTACCCCAATTTTTGAAAATTCACTCATAGGCAGGGGAAAACTGACACAGAAGATGGTTATTGAAAACGAAAAAGAGGCCCCACGGCCTCTTTTAATGAATCAATGGTTGTCTTTATAAATGACTAGCAAACCTTCCAATTTACTTCCGTCATCTGAGGTAATGCCATATCTTACATCGAGGATTTCCGCATCCTCATTATCCCGGAACCACCTGTTCGCTTCTTCCGCATTGTTGAATCGTACAATCCTTGTCTCTCCAGCTTTAACATTCAAAGGCATTTTTTACAACATCTCCTTCAATTAGTCTCCGAAATTCTTTTCCCTTGCAGGTTAACATCCAAACAGGGTTTCGTCATTGCGGCTTAAGTACCTTTTTCCAGTTCCTCTACCTTTTTATCTGCCGCTTCCTTGAAGCACTTTATCGTTTTGACAAACACTACAGCTGTGTATGCAGATGCGGCAAAACCAGTTGCAATCTGCCATTCGTTCCAGCTTGCATTTGCAACATATACCCCTGATGCAACAATGTATAAAAATGTAACGAGGGCATGAATCTTCCAGGCAGGGTATAGAAATTGAATCAAGCTAACAATGGAAAAGGTGACAGTCAGCCAGGCCACTATGTATATGCTCATAAAGAAAATTAAATCCAAGCGCTCCCCTTCTTTCCAAACTTGAATGTTTTAGCCTTTTATTGCTTTACCCTATTTCGGATTGTATTATTCTGCATTTTCGTTACTACCTTAGATTCTTGTTGAAAATATGAATTCCTGTCATTTTTTCAAATTTAGAACTTTTGTTGGCTGGCTGACATCCTCCATCAGACAAAAGACATACAGATGCAGAAGAGGCGCTCGTCATGCAGCAGATTATACAGAAATCCATTTGATTTCCGTTTCACCGGCCGCTTTTTCAGCTTTATGGAAAGGGGCAGCACGCAACGTTTGGAAAGAAATTTCTAATGAATAATAATCCCATATTTCTCCATAATAATTCCCGTTTCCGCTTCTTCCTCCTGCAAAAGAAGAAAAAGTATACAAATATTGTTCTGAAAGGGATCGGCTCTGTGCACTCGGCAGCATCTCAATTGTCGTAATCGTGCTCCTCACTGTGCGTCCGCTTTCATCCACAACCGTTTCCACCTTGTAAACGACCGGCTTTGCTTCCAGGAAACGTTCTGTTTTCAACGAAGCTTCATGAAGGGAAAATTGCTGTGTACACCCGGCAAGGATTATAATCGCGCTTAGAAATGGTAAAATGGTTCGTTTTATTATGAACATCGTTTTTCATCCTTACGATTCAAAAATGGTATGTCTTCTTTACTTTAAATCTGATGCCGTACAATTACACACAGCAAATGACCGGGAGATTGGTCCATTGTTGTGATGAGTGCGAACACTCGCTTGGATATCCAGTTTTTTGGAGGATTTGATGAATATATTCATATCAGGATGGAGCAATGGCTTGTTAAAAAAGAACAAATGCACAAGGCGCCCGCTTAGCAGCGTACGCATAAGCGGGGTACCCGCAGGGAGGTCCTCTTTCCTCCCGGAGGGGATCACCCACTTATGACGCAGCCGCTGGCGCTGGACGATTCCCTTCTTGCTTTTTATCCACAACATTTAAATTTTATAATATCCTTAACAGTGAAAAAGGCTTCTGCGAAGCAGCGCTTTGGAAAGGAAGTTGATTTCAGCTGCAGATACTCCCTTTCAGGGGGGCGTACAAGAGCGGCGTCCGTTCCTGCTTCCGAATGACAAAGAGCGCTTTAACAAAATAAAGATTATATAGAAAAACGGTCAGTGGCTTAACTTAAACCTCTGACCGTTTTTCATATGTGATTTAGTTGTTATTTGGGTGGCGAAAGAAAATATTTTAATACATATGTGAGTAGGCTTTTTTCTCTTCAGGATCCCAGCTGATGATGCTGATTGGTTCGTCAAACGACTTTACATAAATGTAAATCGGTACATAGCCAGGAAGTGCGCCTGTTACAACCTGGTTGTACAGATATTCCGTAAACGCGACTTTTTCCGCATAACTTGTAATTTCCACCGGCATTTCAATCGTCAGCTGTTGAAGCTGGTCGCCTTCAAACAAAGCCCTGGTCACGACCGGTATATCAAAAAGCGGAAAGCGTGACTCCATGATTGTTTTGAAGTTCGCAAGTTGGCGGGACAGTTCAGGATCATGCTCGTTTCCCGCCTTTGAAGGAAACAAGAACGTTTCCCGCTCCGTCTGTTCCCACTCCTTGATATTTGCCTGTCCTTTTTTCAAAAGGGTTTTAGCCAGATAATGGCCAGGTGCGACATCATTTTGGGCCCCTTGCTGGTATATGGCGAACACAATCGGAATATTATTCATTTCTTCCGTTTGCCGGAGGCGCTCCGCCACTTTTGACGCAGCCTTCATTCCTTCCTTTTTCGCCTCTTTATCGCTGATTTTAACCTGGTCTTTATGAAGAAGGCCTTGCTCATCAATAATCGTCAAATAGTCCACACTATTGACAACAATTGAAATGGCAGCGCCTGCAAGCTTCCCATTTTTCGTTACATAATTTTGTTCGTGGATATATCCAATTACGGAAGGATTCTTTTTTGCCTTTTCCATGTTTTCTTCCCAGGAGTCATTTTCACCGAAGTTCAGCGCAGGGTTCAGGCCTTCTTCATACGTTTTGCTTTTTCGCTTCAGCCATTTGCTGAGTTCGTCCTCTGACAACACTTGTCCTTCCCGGTATAAATAATCATCAGGATCAAAATAGTCCTGGGCCAGTTCCATCAGCCCCGTCTCCATTTCATCAATATCAGTTTCCGTCTGAATTGACTTGGGAAGATAACCGCGGGCAGCCCCCGGTTTGTAATCAGAAATTGTATAATAAGCGGTTGAACCGACAACTTCCTCTGTTTCAATACGCTGATTCACATTATCTTTTTCCTTATCGGGAAGCGGCGAGCATGCCGACAACAGCAGGAAAGAAGAAATACAAATCATAACTAAACGATTCTTCAACATCAATCGTCTCCTCTTAATGATGTAGCAAAATCTATCATGTTTGCTTTTTCAATACTCCAATAGCAAGCAAACGCCTCAAACCACATTTTATCATCCATCGGGAGAAAGTAAATGAAATAATTTTTTTGTAAATGAAAAGTGTTTCCACCCCTATATTCCCAAATGAAACGTCGATTTATATATTGCGATAAGATTTTGGTTGGCAAACCATAATCTGATGCAGGTATGGAATAATTCCATGCCCGCTTTTTTTATGATATAGGAAATTGGCAGCAAGGGGAATTCCGTATTCCGGCCAATTTTAAGAATATAGATAAGGCAACTTTGCCGCTGTCTTCACCTAAAGGCTCGCCAATCGGCGAGTCTTTCTTTATTGGCAGGCATACTTTTTTCAAACAGGATTAGGGTGCATCTGCGAGGTCTGACGGCTGCCGTCATAAGCGGTGATACTTCCGGAAGAAGAAAACTGTCTTCCTGCAGGTAATCCCGCTTCTGCGGCCGTCATGCGCTTTTTTTGAATTCATCATCCCATCCCGGCCTCATATACTTAAGTACTGGTTTCTTACTATGGATATTTGATTATTCAGGAGGGATGAAATGGGGGCTTTTATTGGTGTCTTCCTGATTCTGGCCATTGCGATTGGCATTTTCATGTATCTGACAGGAAGTATAATATTCGGAAACAGCCGAGAAGCTCTGATCGTTGATGCTAGTCCGTCATCAGAAGAAACAAATGAAGAACCTGAAACCGGCGGTTAACTTTCGAGCTTTCAAATGCCAGGCAATTGCCTGGCATTTGAAATATGCATACTTTCTGGCCGGCCCGGAAAAGCTTATGGCAGGGAGGTCTGAAAGATGCGAAATTATACTACAACTTTCGGAGATTTGCTGTTTATCGTGTCCTACTCCGCCTTAAGCCTTATTATCCTTGCACTTGTTCTGTTTTTATGGAAAGTCAACAGTAAGAAGCCTGACAAAAACTAGGCTTGAATATTGAAAAAAACGGCACTTCCAGCTTCAAGGAAGTGCCGTTTCGATTACTCCTGTTGTTTCTTGCTGTTCAAAAAACCTGCAGAACCGGCAAAAAAGGAAATGGGGACACCGTAATAGACAAACCCCCACTGTTCTGTCAGTACCGCGAGAATAATGAAAATGCCCGGGACTACTGCCAGGAAAAGCATGGAAATGATTTGCAACATTTTTTTGCGGTTATTCATGTTTCCGCTTCCTTTCCGATTTGTAAAATCGGGTTATATGGAGAACACCCAATCCCCACTTCGAAACACAGGTTCCCTGGTCCCGTCATCGGTTTCTCCATCAATATCAAGACGTGCAGAACCGATCATGAAATCGACATGGGTCAGGCTGTCGTTCAATCCAGCAGCTAACAATTCATCGGAAGACATCCCCGTGCCGCCTTCCAGGCAGATTGGAATCGTACTTCCGAGCGCAAGATGGCAGGATGCATTTTCATCAAATAGTGTGTTATAAAAAAGAATGCCGGAATTGGATATAGGCGAGTTATGAGGAACAAGCGCCACCTCACCGAGATATCTTGCACCCTCATCAGTGTCGAGCATCTCTTTCAAGGATCCCTTTCCTTCACTCGCTTCAAAATGGGCAACTCTTCCGTTTTCAAATGTAAGCGAAAAATCTTTGATCAATACACCGTTATAATTGAGCGGCTTTGTGCTCGCAACTGTCCCGTTCACGCCTTCTTTCAACGGAATGGTGAACACTTCCTCTGTTGGCATATTCGGAATGAAGGAAATGCCCTGTTCATTCGTGAATTGTGCAGATTTCCAAATATGCCCATCCGGAAGACTTATTTCAAGATCCGTGCCAGGGCCTTTATAATATAATTTTTTAAATTGTTTCTTGTTCAAATAGTCTGCCCGGTTTCCAAGCTCACTGATATGCCGGTCCCAGTTTTGTACCGGATCATCCGAAGTAACACGTGTCACATCAAAAATAGCTTCCCATAGCTTTTGGACGGCATCTTCGGTTTTTTCACCTTCAAACACCTGTTCAGCCCACTCATCCGTCGGAACGGAAACAATGCACCAGCTGACTCTGCCGGCAGAAATATTTTCATGATGTTTCTTCATTGCTGAAGCCGATGCTTTATAAGCCATTGATACTCTTTTCGGATCCGTATCACTGAAAGCTGTCGGATTGACGGCATATACTTGTAAATAAGCTGTATTGGCCTTATCCATCTCTTCAAAGGCTTTTGCTTTCCAATCCGGGAACTCCTTCAACCCTTCTTCCGGTGCTTTCATAAACTTCAGCTTCATTAATTCTTCATCTTTGTAATCTGTCAGCACATTTTTTGCCCCTGCCTCATACGCCGCAGCCGCCGCTTTGCGCACAAATGCAGCAGCGGTGACAGGTGCATCAATATAAAGGGTCTGCCCTTCCTGGAGATTGACACCTGTCATGACCGCAAGTTCAGCAAGTTTTTCCATGCTTTCTTCAAAGGTTTTATTCATCCAACTCCCCCTCATCTGCTTATTCCTCCCTAATCACTATTCTACAACCGGGGAGCAGAGCCCTTTATTATCTTTGCTGATTTAGCTGCAATCAAAAGCACGAGGCTTCCAATGCCGGCCGATCAAAACCGCACATCTCTAAAACGAACGGGGAGGCTTGTCAAGAAGCATGAGGAAAGGGAGCTGCCCCCTTAAGAAAAGTTGGCCAAATTTGATCATGAGAAGGAGATGTCCTTTATCCTGGAGAACATTTGTTAAGGAAGCCGCGCATTTTAAAGAGCCAGGGAAAAAATGATCGCTCCTGCAATAATGGCAATCCCGGCTGCCTGGCTTACGTCTTTTTCATTTACACCCGTTTTTTCTAAAATGACGAAAACGGCCAGTACTCCTGCCAGGTGCAGAAGAGACAGCAGCATATTGCCTTCAAACATATTCACCGATTTTCCGGAAACAAGCTGTATCAGCAAATCAATGAGACCGAAACATAATATAAGCAGCGGAATTCTCAGTTTCATGAAACCACATCCTTTTTCTTCTTCTACCTTTACGATACCTTAAACTGGTTGTATATGGAAACACTGGAAAGTGACAGAAAAAGCAAACTAAATGGAACGATTCAGTTCTTGAAAGGAGTAACAAAATGACAGACCCATGCCCGTTTTGCCATCCGGAAACCGATCACCGTCAGCATATCGTTTATGAAAATGAGTTGGTCCTGTTTTTACAGAAGCCGCAGCCCATCCTAAAAGGTTCAGGATTAATCGTGCCGAAAAAGCACCGTGAAACTGTGTTTGATTTAACAAAAGAAGAGTGGCGGGCAACATTTGACCTTTTAAACAAAGTGAAAAAACGCCTTGATGAACAATTCAGGCCAGACGGCTATAACATTGGCTGGAATGCGGGTACAACTGCAGGTCAGCACATTTTGCATGCGCACCTTCATGTCATCCCCCGTTTCAACGATGAGCCATTTGCAGGCAGGGGAATCAGAAGCTGGCTGAAATCCGAGGAAAACAGGAGAAAATAAAACAAATGCGCAAGGCGCCCGTTTAGCGGCGTACGCATAAGCGGGGGATCCCGCAGGGAGGTGCTCTTTCCTCCCGAAGGAGATCACCGCTTATGACGATAGCCGCTGGCGCCTGGAGCTGGACAACAAAAGATGCGGAGAGCCCTTGTTTAGCGGCGTAAACATAAGCCTTCAGGGCTCGCAGCTGGACACGAATCTAACTTGAAAAACATATACTTCCTTACCTTTTAAAGAAAACTCGCCGATTGGCTAGTTTTTAGGCTAAGACAGGCCTAAGTTGCCTTACCTTGCTGCCAATCTTTACTACTCATAAGAAAAAGGGATGGAAAACACCATCCCCTTACCCGTTTTCAAGAACCGCTTTCGTTCTTGTTGATGTTTTCGGCAAGCCGAAGCCACTATATCCCAGAATAATTGAAAAGACAGGTGAAAGATACAGAAAAACGGCAAAAGGCGCATATGCCGCAACCGGAACGCCGAGCGTGCTTGCGAAAAACGCACCGCTCACGCCCCATGGGATAAGCGGATTAATCAACGTGCCCGCATCTTCCAATGTCCGTGACAGATTCTTTTCCGCAACCCCTCTTTCAGCGAATAAAGGCTGAAATGTCTGGCCAGGCAGCAAAATGGAAAGGTACTGCTCACCTGTCACCAGGTTTACGCCGACAGACGATGCAGCCGTTGCTGTTATTAGATCACCGTCTCGCTTCATTTTCGATGCTGCACCTGCCATCGCTTTTTCAATGACACCCATTTCTTGCAGCATGCCGCCGAATGCCAGTGCAATCATGATGAGGGAAATCGGCCACATCATCGATTGCAGCCCGCCTCGATTTACAATGCCATCAATGATCTGATTGCCTGTATCAGCCTCGTAGCCATGCTGCAAAACAGCGAAAGCCTCAGTTAAAGACGACTGTTGAAGGAAAAACGCTGTCAGAAGAGCAGTCCCGACGCCTGTAAGCAGCACTGTAATTGACGGCACACGCCTCATCGCCATCACCATGACGAGAAATGGAGACAATAGTGCCCAGTAGCTCAAGTTGAAATGTTCGCCAAGTGCGGCAGAGGCCGCCTTTATATTTTGCAGTCCGGCTCCGGCACCCGAATGGTCGCCAATTACAGCAAAGAATCCTGCTGTAATGATAAGTGCGGGCAATGTCGTCCAGAGCATGTGGCGAATATGCTCATTCAAGTCGACACCTGCTATGCCGGAAGCAAAATTAGTCGTGTCCGATAACGGCGACATTTTATCTCCGAAAGCTGCCCCGCTGATCACAGCACCTGCTGCCAGTGCGGGTTCAATTCCCAAAACCGCAGCAATTCCGAGAAGAGCAACCCCCACCGTGCCGACTGTCGTAAAGGCACTGCCTGTAAATGTTGAAACAAGAATCGATATAAAAAGGGCACTTATCAGAAACCAGGATGGATGAAGGATCTCAAACCCTGCTGAAAGAAGGACAGGAACTGTTCCGCTTATCATCCATGCTCCAATAATCATGCCAATCAACCCTAAAATTATAATCGGCATGAGTCCCGCCATAATACCGTTTATCATTCCCTGGCGCATCTTTTCCCGGGGAATACCGAGGAACAATCCGGCAGCAGCCAGCACTGCAACCGCGGCTGCAAGCGGAATATGCGGTTCGAGTTTCAGAAGGAAAATGCCGCTGAAAATGAGGGACATCAATAACGCCAATAGAAGTACCGCTTTCTTTGTTGTCATTTTCTCATGCATATCAAGTACACCTCTATTTATCTTTTATACTTAAACGCTTTTATGCTTTTTTGTAATAAAGTAGCATCTATAGTCTAACGAATGTGAAATCTTTCGTCAACTGAAATCATACCGTCGTATATCTGCTTGTTCCTGTTTCGTAGATTGTGATAAACCACCTGCGTAATAATGGAATATTTTGATAATTATTGTTATACTAACATTATAAATATATAGGGATCAGCTGTTATTCCTCCTGACTTTTCGATATGAAGAACGAAAGGAGCATAAATGCCATGTCCCGTAGAATGTTACTTGTGTATAACGTTACCGCCGGGTCCCTGTTTTTGCTTCTGACAGTTTCCGTGATGGTTTATCAGGCGCTCGAGAGGCAGTTGGATTGGATGATTTCAACTGCTGCACCGCTTACTGCTGTACTTCTTGGTCTTTCTTATTACATGCAGGTGAAAGGACTCCATGTTTACCTCTGGGCATTCGGTACGCTGGCTGTTCTTGTTCCATTTGTATACTGGTTCGTTTGCATTTGCTGATGGATTGTTGAGGCAAGTCTGCGGTAATAGGCATTACATAGTGAGTGGATTTTGGGGAGGCTTTAAATTGGTGAATAACGGTGAAATTGATAATGTCAAGGCAGCATGGCTGATCCTTGCGGCGTGAAAAACGAATTATTGCGCGTAAAACCCGATCTGTTTCGCATGATAAAACCATTGGTCTGCATGAAATATTCAGCTTGCGGCATGAAAAACGCTGCCGGTGCCAGGCAAACACTTTGCCGGGATTAAAAACAGACATGGATTCCCAATAAAAAGCCTGCTGCGGCATAAAACCGAACCATAATGGCGATAAAAGGCCGCACAGGCCTTACAGCTGCCGAAATTTAGGTTTTTGATCATAACCCTATAGAAATCATCGTCTCATCTTGAACAGTTCTCCAATACGGAGAACTGTTTTTTATTGCCCGCGAACATACTTAAAGACTATGGCACACTTACAGAAAATAGGTTAAAATTACCCAATACCGTATCTATAACTATAATCAAATCCTTAAAAGCCGGGTGAAAAAGATGAACGACGATGAAAAGTGCTATTGCCTGGAAATATTCAGGAGCAAATACGGCGACCATGTCCAGGGCGACTGCCTGAAGTGGTCGTGCGGCCGCTACCGTATCGAGAAACGAAAGGAAAAAGAGGGCAAAAAAGAACAGGCAAGCAAGAAGGAAACCCCCTGAAATTTCCGATCCATCTGTAAAAAATCCAGAAATATTTATTGACTCCTTCTATAAAATAAAACTATACAATTCCTTATTTGAGCTTATTTATGACGGGAAAAGTAATATCGATGATAAAGGAGGACTTCGCAGTGCATTTATTCCGTATTGTGATGATTGTGTTCTTTTCAATCAGTGCTCTTTCACTCTGGTCTTTCCAAACCGTTGAACTTTTTCACATTTGCTCAGACATGTTCGGGAGCTGGAAAAACAAATAACAGGCCTCCGTCCAGGCGGCTATCCTTTTAGGAAAGCCGGCCTTTTGTTTGTAAATAATGGACGGTCACTGTGAGTTTCTTGCCGAGTAATAGTTTACAGGCCCCCCCATCACCTGATCAATTGCACCGGTGATACTGTATGGCCCTTTCGCATCCAAACCGAGTTCCCAAAGCATCATGCCGCCGAATCCCCTTCCAATCGCCAGCTCTGTTTTCTTTTGGATTGTCGTTTCCCCATTATAATGATAGGTGGTGCCATTGATGCTGATGATGTCCCGCCGGGCGTTTTCCGGATCATTGTCAATGATAGCTCCATATGATACCTGTTTTATTGCCGGATCTTCAGGTTGTGCATAAGACGGGACACCCAGAACAAGCTTTTCCTTTGATATTCCAAGTCCTTCAAACAGATTTGCCCAATAGTTTACAATCTTCTCGGTAAATGGGTATGGTGAGAGATTAGCTGCGTCATAGCCGCCGTCCCACTGGCCGTCATATGCCATGATATTTACATGGTCCGCATGCCTGAACATGGAAGGCTCGCAAACAATATTGCGTGTTTCAGTGCCGGAAACACTATGGATCTTGGCATGAACGGCAACCGATAGCTCTTTCCCCATGGCATGAAGCTTCCTGCTGAGCTCGCCTGTAAATGAAGCGAGGTTCTGAGCATCATCATGTGAACGGGGATGTTCAAAGTCGACATCGATGCCATCGAGGTTCTCTCCCTCAACAAGACGGATAAGTTCATTGACCAGCTTCTCTCTGGAAACCGGGTTTGCAACCGCAGCCTTGAAATAGTCATAGGACTCCCCGCCATTCATATGGAACCATCCGCCAACTGCCAGAATCGCTTTCACATTGTTTCTGTGCGCAAGGTCAACCATTTGCCGAAGATTTTTCATAGCGGTCTCTCCTGTAAGTGACAGCTTCCCATCCTTTCCGGGATGAGCGAAAGAAAAAATGACATGAGTCAGTTTGGAATAATCGACAGATCCCGGGTCCCGGAAATCCTGGACGTAGCCAATCAGCACGTTTTCCGGTGACTCCGTTATGTCCGGCATATCCTTTTTCCCTGGATTCTTTCCCGACAGCACGGCTGCTTTTTCAGTTTTAAGGGATTCAGGTTGAATACTGTTTTTTTCATAAACCATCCCCGCAATAATAAAAATAATTAATACTATAAAAATATAAGTGTTCTTCATCTTCTTACCTCCGTCAATCAATCACAATCACTTAAAGTCTATCAGAAAAGAAAAAGACAGGAGTTGGCAATATCCTCCTCCCCTTCCATCCGTCATAAAAATTTCCGTTCACCATGTCAAAAGCTTCCCTTTTTTCATATTTTGATTTAAACTGCACATTGAAGATAATTCAGAATAGGTTTGGTGGAATATGGAAAACAAACAGAAAATCTATGACAAACTGCTTGAGATCGTGAAAGAGGAAAATGTGAAAACCGATGAAATGCTGAAGGATCATTTGTATACGAAACTTGGCGGGAAAGCGGATTTCTTCATCACCCCCACTTCCGTTGAAGAGATCCGGAATGTCGTGAAATTTTCCAATGAAGAAAGTGTACCTTTCACCCTGTTGGGGAACGGCTCCAACCTTATTATCAAAGACGGCGGAATCCGCGGAATTGTCATAAATCTGAAGCATATGGATGATATTTCTTCAAACGGAAATGTCCTCACCGCCCAGAGCGGCGCCAGAATCATTGATGCCTCACGCTATGCCCTCGGACGGCGCCTGTCCGGGCTGGAGTTTGCATGCGGGATACCCGGAACTGTCGGCGGGGCGCTGTATATGAATGCAGGTGCCTACGGCGGGGAAATCAAAGATGTGCTTGACTATGCATATGTCGTAGATCGGGAAGGAAATCACGTAAAACGCATGGCTGCTGACCTTGATCTCGATTACCGTACTAGCAACATTCCGGATACAGGCGATATCGTTGTGGAAGCCGTCTTTAAATTAAAACCTGGTGAATATGAAGAGATTAAAGCGGTAATGGATGACCTCACCTTTAAACGCGAGTCCAAACAGCCGCTCGAATACCCTTCCTGCGGCAGTGTGTTCAAGCGCCCGCCAGGCTATTTCGCAGGAAAGCTGATTCAGGACAGTGACTTGCAGGGTACAAACTTCGGCGGTGCGGAAGTATCAACGAAGCATGCCGGATTCATCGTCAACAAAGACAACGCGACGACTGCCGACTATATTGCGCTCATTGAGCATGTACAGAAAACAGTGAAGGAAAATTTCGGGGTAGACCTTGAACGGGAAGTAAGAATATTAGGAGAAGATCCCGAATAAAAAAAGAGGCTGCCTCAGGATTTCATATGAAGTCCTGAGGCAGCCTTTATCTATACATCTGACATTATACCGGTTTTTTGCTTATTTACTGGATTAGGCAAAGTAAAATTTCGCAGATGAACGATTGGCACTTCCCTGACCGCTCGTTACTTCGGTCCAGAATCGACTCACTTTCCGCCGAGTGCCCGCAGTTTTGGCTCCTGAATTTAACTTTAATCAAAAAAGTTTCCGACAAATCTCCGCACCATTCATCAGCAGCATGATTCACATTGACAAAAAACTCCCTGAAACCCGCCGTCCAGCCCAATTTCTTCGGGATATTGTAGAATTCTTTGTTGTTTACCTTGTTTATAAGCGAGGTATAAGAATAACACATGTATTTTATGGAAATTCACAGCTTTTTATAAGGAGGCCTCGAAATGAAAATAAAGGTTAGCAGCTGGCAAACGCTGACCCGTCAAGATAAGCTGTTTATCTTGAAAGCTGTAAGCCAGCGGTCGCAATTGATCAGAAGCGCCTGAGTATCCTTATGATTCTTTCCCTTTTTAAAAATCCGGCTGGAAATCCTGCTTTGTCATAAGACTGGCAGCGATATATCCTGCAAACGACAGCAATACCGGCAGAACAACAGTATGCATGCCGAGCGGATTCGGCCAGTAGCTGTGAAACAGAATATAAGTGCTTATGCCAATCAGCATCGAAGCAAGCGCACCATACTTATTGCCCCTCTCCCAGTACATCCCGAGCACCACCGGCCAAATGAATGCTGCCTCCAGCCCGCCGAACGAAAACAGGTTAAGCCAGATCAGCAGTTCCGGAGGATTGACCGCCATAAAAAAGACGAGAACGCCTATTACCGCTGTAACTGTCAAACTGAGCTTTTTCACCTTTTCTTCCCCGGTCTCAGGTTTCACATAATTTAAATACACATCCTTAATTACAGCAGAACTGACAAGGAGGAGGAGGGAATCGACTGTTGACATGATGGCCGCCATCGGCGCAGCCAGTACGATGCCTGCAAGCCAGGAAGGAAGAACTTCCATGGCAATGAGCGGCATGACCGTATCTCCTATTTCAATCCCCGGCATGACCGCCCGGGCAAATACACCGGTCAAATGCATGCCGAGCATAATGAACCCGACGACAACAGTGCCGATAATCATGGCTCTGTGCATGGCGCGTGCATTCTTATAGGACATCGCCCTGACAGCTACCTGAGGCAATCCGACGACACCGACACCGACCAATATCCAGAAAGATGACACATAAAGCGGCGTCAATGACCCGTCTGCTCCGAACGGTGTCACAAGCCCCGGATTTTCTGCAGTGAGATCCTGCATGATATTACCGATGCCGCCGCCTGCAATGATGGTCCCGATCAGGATCACGGATGTGCCGAAGAACATGACAACACCCTGGATGCTGTCCGTCAGTGCAACTGCCCTGAAACCGCCGATAATCACATAAACGATGACAGAAATAGCAAAAATGAATAAAGCCGTTGTGTACGAAAGCCCTGTAATCGACTCAATCAGCCTGGCACCGCCAACCCATTGTGCGGCCATTGCGGAAAACAGGAAAATGATAATGCTCGCTGCAGATAAAATCACAACCCATTTTGAATCGTAACGAGCCTTTAAAAAGTCAACAAGTGTAACGGCGTCCACTTTCCTGGAAACGATCGCGAATTTTTTGCCGAGAATCGCCAGCACAAAATAGCCGGTCACGACCTGGGACATCGCCAGCAGCACCCAGCCGAGACCGACGTTGTATGCAACTCCCGGACCGCCGATGAAGCTGCTTGCACTCCCATATGTAGCGATCATCGTCATTGCAAGAATAAAACCGCCCAGCTCCCTGCTGCCGAGAAAATATTCATGCAAAAACGTATTCGTCCGGCTTATAAAGGAAGAAGCATAAAATCCGACTGCAAATATGATGACAAGAAAAACAACCAGCGGCAACACGACTGCCGTATTCATAAGCTGTCTTCCCCGTTCCCATCGAATGGAACTTCCTTAAACACGTTCCGCACCAATATCGTGACGAGCACAACCATCACGGCAAAACCGACCACACAGCTGTAAAAAAACCATGCGGGCATCCCCATAATATATTGGTACTCCTCAACCGGCTTCGAACCCAGGCCGTAAGCAAACCCATACCACCATAAAAAATTGAATAAGGCAAGGGCAATGCCTATCAAGGCTTCCCGGTTGGCGACCATATAGCGCGGATCTCGTCCGGCCTTCCTTTTCATCTGATTACCCCTTTCTGGCAAGCAGCCGTTAACGCCGAACCGCTGCTTATCTATAATTCTACCTTTCTAGATAATACCATATTCTTATCGGACAGCCCCGTTTTTCGCGCTTTACAATCCCGCCGCGCCATTTCCTGCATACTTGATTAGCAGATAAACATTTAAAGCCGCAAGCAGGACAACAAGCACCCGTTCTGCAGAAGACCCTGTCCGAAATGTAATAATGAACCGGAGCCGGCCCTGCACGAACGGATAAAACAGGGGCACGCCGTCTTTCGTCAGAAAGTCGCCGGCAATATGTGACATGATTCCTGCGGTCAAGCCAACTGCATAGAGCTGGGTGAATCGGTATTGTTCTGCCGCCCAACTGACCAGCAAATAAGCAAGCAATGCAAACAACAGCGAATGTGTAAACTTGCGATGCCCGAAAACGAGCTGCACCGGCACGGATAACCACCGGAATTTCCGACCGATCCGGCTGTTATATTTATCGATATCCGGGATTAGCGCACCCGTCAAAACCAGTGCAAAAAAAAGCAGTGTCTCGGCAAAATCCGCCGGCAGCACACCGCTTGCGTTAAACAGCGTCAACGTTAAAATTCCCCATGTAAAACCAAACATTTGATGTCCTGGCGCGTTCATAAGTCGACCCATCCTTTTCATGGTGTACAATAATAGTATTTTAGTATAATCCTTGCTGGATTGAACAGGGACGATAGGCCGAGAGCATCGATTAACTTGGTCCAAACTGCACCAGAACAGAGTCATGTACCGGCTCATAGCCGATTTCCATATAAATCTTGTTTGAGGTTGAATTCTTCAGGTCCGTATAGAGGGAAACTGATTCATAGCCGGCCTTGAGCAGCCGCTCTGTAAGGGCAGCTGTACATGACCTGGCATAGCCTTTCCGCCTTTTTCCAGGCGGAGTATAAACAAAATTGACGGTACAGTTCGTTTTTGTCGGCCTTGCCGAAGCCGCCATGGCCGCCAGTCCGCTCTCATCCTCCCAGCCATATAAACGCTTCTGGCCAATTAACTCACGCGCCTTTTCATTTGCCTCCTGTTCCGTCATCGGATCCATAACCTCTTTCGCAAAAGCTGCCACCCATTGCACAATGACCGGGAAATCGGACTCATCCACTACTCTCCCGCCCCCTGTTGTACTGCTGATTGGTTTTAAGGCTGTCAGCTTATAAAGGCGCTGATTCATTTTCACATTCATTGTTTTTCCTGTAAGCTTTTCAATTTCCGTTCCAAGTGACGAGGTGAGTGTCCTCTCGCCGATCAGGCCCGGGATTTTCGGATGAAGCCTGATGATCTCAGCCGCAATCCCGCGAATTTCCGCCGGATAAAAATCATGAAGCGGATACGACAAAATGGCCTGGCCCGACTTATTCTGGAAAATGGTAAAAGCAATCGATCCGTTTTTTTCAACGACTGCCATAAAAACAGGCTGTTCTGTTTCGTTCAGCGATTCCAACACACCGAGCGCAAGATTATTTTCCACTTCGGCTTGCTCCAAAAACAGCGTTACATCCTGTTTAAACTGCGGAACATCATCGTAAGGCGTAACAGACCACATCGGAATCCCCCCTCTTCTTCGAACTCACATCAATATTCGATGAAGGACTTCCTAAACCCTTGCAATTCTGGTATTCTATTAAAAATTCGGATAGGGGGATGAAAAATGGAGATCAGAAGGCTGGCACCAAATGATGCAGAACAATATTGGGTTTTGCGGCTTGAAGCACTGCAAAACAATCCCGAAGCATTTGTGGCGACATATGACGAAGCCGCTGCCAGGCAGAATGCTGTAGACCAGACAGCCGAAAGGCTTGGAGCCGTGGAAAACGATACATACGGCGCATTTATCGAACAGGAACTGGCCGGTGTCGTGACATTGCACGGCGAAAGACCCGGAAAAATGGAGCATAAAGGACATATCTTCGCCATGTATGTTTCCCCTGCAGCCAGACGAAAGGGGGCGGGCAAAGCGCTTATCTCAAAAGCAATTAACCGGGCCAAAGAACGCGGACTTGAACAGCTCCACCTTGCCGTCATCCGGGAAAATAAAGCGGCAAAAAGGCTTTATGAATCCGCCGGGTTTAAAACATACGGAGTTGAAAAGCATGCGATGAAGTCCGGGAATAAATACTGGGATGAAGAGCTGATGTGTCTGTTTTTGGAAAAGGATTTGGATTAGCGGGTCTTTATTGTGTGCCCCCCTTGTCCCGTTTCAGTAATTCTAATCTCTGCCGTTTGTGGCCTTGTTTCCCCTCAATTTATGCATAACTTTTTTTGATCAAAAAATAAAGACCGCCACCCGGGCGCCCTTTCCCAATGGACTTATTTCAAGTCAGCTGTTGTATCGTTACTTTGGAACGGTTTCACGCCGTTTCTCCCGGTTTTCAAGCCAAAACGGCAACGATTCACACCAATCCATACTAGTTTCGCGCCGCAGCAGCACGCTTTCACGCCAAACGGTTCGTTTCACGCCGTTCATACGAGTTTTTGCGCCATATGAATAAGTTTTCGCGCCGCCCGGATTCACGCGGCCTAAGCTATTCCATAAGCTTCCTCAGCTTCTTCCTTACTGCGCTGAACGGGCAGCGGGAAGGCGCTGCCTCATCATCACTCAAAAAATACTGCTTCCATTCGAAATTTTCATCGGAACCGTAAAACTTCAAATCAGGATGCGCCGGCACATGATCGTATGCTTCCAGTCTTTTCCGAATCGACCTTTTGACCTTTGCCGCTTTTTCACCGTTTTCCATGAACTCCTGCAGCACCCAGCGCGGGGTGAGCGCAAGCATGAAATACGGGAAACTGCGGCTGTTTCTGTTTTGATGGGCCGGCGTTCCGCAATAGACAAAATAACGCTCCCCGTGAAAACAAAACTCCCAGGCAGACTCGTGCGGATCTGCAGGAATCTCATCCGGCCAATGTTTTTCGTCATATGTGCTGATGCGTTCGAGCAGCGACCAAAAAACATCCCTGTATCCCTGTACCGTTACATCAGCCTCATCCGGTGTCCGAAAAAAAATAACCAGTGATGCGTAACTTCCAAATTCTTTAGAACGGGGGCCGAAATCCTGAATCGCACCCGCTGCTTGCTCTGCAGCCTCTTCAGTACCCGGATCTTCTGCAAACTCATAACGGAGATGGTTGAGCCTGTATGCGAGAACAGCAGGTATGCAGGGGAACTTATGGGATGAATCCTCCATCTTTGCGGAAAATTTCTTAAAAGCGTCAAGCTGCCAATCCGTCACTGACAGGGGATTTTGTAATATGTCGCTTTTACAGAACAACTGGCTCAATGAAAAAACCTCCTTCTCTACACGATATTGAGAAAGAGGAAATTGGGTGACTGTCCTGCCTGATGGAGAACGTTGAAATGCCCGGTCACTTTAAACGCCAATCTATAAAAATCATCCCTTCAAGGCTATGCCCTTCCATTACAATCCGGTACTTGCCCGCCTCTTCGGCGACAAAACTCATTTTTTCATCAGAAAGCCGGCTTACACCTTTTAACTCACCGGTTCCTGTTTCAACGTGATATCCATAGCCGCCGCCATTCTCACTTTTTACATCTACAGAGAACAGGACGGTCTCCCCCTTCAGCAGCCTGATCGGTATTTCATGACGCCCGTTAAAATATTCGAACGTGGCCGTGTAGCTGGAAGAAGTCCGCCTTGACTCCCAGCCCTCTTTCTCCGTGAAATCCATCTGGGACATCGCCAGGACAGTGAGTGGCACTGCAATGGCAAACACGTATTTTAGTGCATCTTTTTTCAGAAAACGGGTCGCTGCATAAAACAGCAAGGAAAACACAGCCCCTACACTGCCGGCGATCAATGCGAAAATCAAATCACCGGACAGCATAAAAATCAGGTAACCGGCTGCTATGTATAGAAGCATCTTGATTTTGGGCGCGCTGAACGGCAATTTTGCATAAAGGAAGTCAATGATCATGGATGAAAGGATGGCATAGCCGAAGAAGGCCGCCCAAAGCATGCCGTGGCTGACTGAATCAGCAAAGTCATATAAATCACCTTCAGCTCCGATTAACATCGCCATACTGAATACAAACCATATAAAACCTGATGCACTGAATTTTTCAAGCAAATAATCCCATATCACTCTGCCCGGAAATCGTCTCACTTCTTCTCCCCCGTATGTATGAAAGTTTGGCATATTGCTTTTGTCCATCCACTATATAAGACGGATTCAATTGCCAAAATGTTTCATTTTTTAGACTAATCACTGAATGGGAATGATGGATGACTGGCAATATAAAGTGTGGTACGTTTAGAATACAGACATTAAAAGGAGGACTTTTCATGAGTGTACATATCGGAGCAAAAGAAAACGAAATTGCTGAAACAATACTGCTTCCGGGCGATCCGCTGCGGGCGAAATATATTGCTGACACTTTTCTGGAAGATGTAAAACAATACAACGAAGTGCGGGGAATGCTCGGTTTCACCGGCACATATAAAGGACACCGCATTTCTGTCCAGGGTACAGGAATGGGCGTTCCATCCATCAGCATTTATGTGAATGAGCTGATTTCAAGCTACGGCGTCAAAAACCTGATCCGCGTCGGCACGTGCGGAGCAATCCAGAAGGACGTCAAAGTGCGTGACGTAATCCTGGCGATGACCTCCTCAACTGACAGCTCCATGAACCAGCACATTTTTGACGGAATGGACTACGCTCCGACAGCTTCATTCGATCTGTTGAAAAAAGCTTACGATGCCGGCAGCGATAAAGGGCTCGATTTGAAAGTGGGCAATGTCTTCACGAGCGACACCTTCTACCGCGACAGCATGGACTTGTTCAAGAAGCTTGCAGACTACGGCGTTCTCGGTGTTGAAATGGAAACAACCGCCCTTTATACCCTTGCCGCGAAGTTCGGGGTGAACGCGCTGTCGGTGCTTACTGTCAGTGACCACATTCTGACTGGCGAAGAAACTTCAGCTGAAGAGCGCCAGACGACGTTCAATGATATGATTGAAGTCGCGCTTGAAGCTGCGATTAAAGAATAGTTATAGTAGCTACCAAAGCTGCAGCCAATCGAGGCTGCGGCTTTTTTTGTAAACAAAAATACAAATTATTTGATTTTATATAAACCTTAATGTATTGTGTTTATATAATCGTAAATAAATTGAAACGAGGTTTACTTATGGATCTTCACGAGATATTTTGGTCTTCCTCTATTGAACAACTCAAGCAGGGGTATATATACAGCACTGACCAGGGCACGTTCACCTGCATCATTTGCGGCGAGCGTTATAAAAAAGGCATCATCTACCCTGAAAACGGCCAGCTGTTTGAAGCGGAACTAGCCGTTCAGAAACACATCGATGAACAGCATGGCTCCCCCTTCACCTATTTGACAGGACTTAATAAAAAATTCACCGGCCTTACCGATCAACAGCGTGAACTGTTACTTGCTTTTAAAGAAAGAATGTCCGACAAAGAATCTGCGGAAAGGTTAGGTGTCAGCCCCTCCACAATCAGGGCGCACCGCTTCAAACTCAAAGAAAAAGAAAAACAGGCGAAAATCTTCCTGGCAATCATGGAGTTGCTGAACGAAGATGATAGCAGCAAGGACGACTGGATGCACATTCATAAGGGGGCGACGATGGTGGATGAACGCTATGCGATAACCAAGTCAGAACAAGAGAAAATGGTGCGGAACTATTTCAAAAAAGGGCCGGATGGACCCTTGCATCAATTTCCGAGTAAGGAGAAACGGAAGATCATCGTACTTCAGCACATTTTGACTCACTTTGAACGCGGGAAAACGTACACGGAAAAAGAAGTGAATGAGGTATTGAAGGCTATTTATCCGGATTTCGTGACGATTCGGCGGTATTTGATTGAGTATGGGTTTATGGTGCGGAATCGTGATGGGAGTGAGTATTGGGTGAAGGAGTAAACATGAGGATTGCAAAATTCAATCCTCCTCTGTTCCATATAAAAAAAAGGGGACCAAGTTGAAGCTGTTAGGCGGTATCAGGAATTCTTGCTCCCTTTCTTTATTGTTCTGAATCTAGCTGGTCCCTGGTATAATGTTGAATAACTTTTATTGTCCCCACCGGCAGATCCAGCGTTGAATACCCTTCCAGGGTTAATGATGATCTTGAATGGTTCAGGATTCCCTGCCGTTTTGACTATCTGCACGTTTTTCTTTATCGAGCATAACTACGTCAATGGGAAGAGTTATTGGTTTAAGGATCCGACCACAACCTGATCGAAATGCTGGAGTGGCTGACAGACAACGCCGGCGCTTCTTCTGTGCTGAACGGAGTGTCATGCCCCAGCTCCATACGTTATTGTGGGGCAAAAAGTGCGGCGTTCAAAGAAAACCCGCCGACTGGCAAGCCTTCAGGCGAAGACAGAGGCGTAGCTGCCTTTATCTATAATCTTAAAATTGGCCACAGCGCCTAAACACATCCTTGCTGACAATTTCCTATATGATGAAAAAGTGCCGGAACATGATCAAGCATCCCGGCACTTTTTATACCTTGATGCACGAAAACATCAAAAACAGCGGTATCCGCATCCTCCGCTCATACTCCTCAGCACTTCCAAACTGTTCTTTCCTCGGAGTCCCCTCCCTTATATCTTCAATCCTAAATCCCGCACCGCGCACCAGCCTGACATACTCTTCCGTCGTCCGGTGATACTTCACCACTTGCTCGCCGATCCACGGTTCCGATCGCTTTCCAATTTTAAAATAATCATCGACGATCCAGTCCGTCCTTTTTCCTTCTTGTTCGGCACTTTTCATCGAAGCTGTCAGGACTGGATGCTGGACGCTGAAAACAAGTCTGCCGCCAGCTTTCAGCGCGTTGGAAATGCTGGAGAGCACCTCTGTAAGATTTTCAATATAATGCAGGACAAGGCGTGAGACTGCCAGATCATACTTACTTTCAGGAAAAGGCCATGTTTCCAGTGAAGAACGGCTGATTTTGCTGTTTGTCCCGGCAAGCTGTCCTTTTGCCAGCACAGCCATCCGCTCTGACCCTTCCACCCCCTCGTAATAAGCCGCTCCCCGTTTTAGCAGCTCAATTCCGAACGAGCCATCCCCGGAGCCCATATCCAGAACGGTTTGGCCGTTTACATCACCAATCATCTCAAGGAATACCGGTAATTCTATTGTATTATTCGGGCTTTCAGCACGGTTCCTTCTCGCTAGATAGTTTTCAAGGAACGCTTCATTGTCATAGACAGACGGTCCTTTATACTCCATCGGTTTGATCCTCCCCGATAACGTCCAGTTCTTTGTAAAAATGAAACCGTTCCTCATCTTCATCTACGATTTCATATCCATTTGCCAGGTATAGCCGCACCGCGCTTTTCCAGCCCCGGTTTGTTTCCATGACGATTCTTTTATATTCCAATTCACCCGCCGACCGCTCCAGCTCATGAAGCATTTCTATAGCCAGCCCCTGCCTGCGGTATTCCTTTTTCACAGACATCCGTTCAATCCGGGCAATCCTCTCTTCTTCATATGTAATCGCGCCTGTGCATACAATTTGTCCGTCAATCGAGCCGGTTAAAAACAGCATGCCTTTTTCCGAATACCAGTTTACGGGATCGATCAAATCAGGATTAAGTGTGGAATCGAGAAATCCGAATCTTTCCCGGAACCCTTCAAGAATAAGCGTGCGGGCGGCTGTCTGTGTATCAGCGGTTAGAGGTGCGATTGCCATTTTCCTGCTGTATTTTTCATGGGAAGTGTTCATGTAGCCCCCCCTTCCGTCCAGATCCGTTCCAGTACGGGAGCTTCGTTGCTCATAGTCAAAAGGTACACATCCGGATTCGTGAGCAGGCTCCATTCTTTGAATCCGAAAGTGGAGTCGAAATGTTTGAGCAGCAGCGCCATTAAGTTCCCATGCGTCACCACCACTGTATTTTCCACACCCGTTTTTGAAATTTCCTCTATGACGCCGATGCCCCTCTCTAAAGCTTCCCTGCTCGACTCACCGCCTGCAATTTTCAAATCGGGACTTTCAAAAGATTCCTGAAGGATTTCGAGCCAATTCGGCAGCGGTTCAGGGCTCAGAATCCGTTCAGCAAGGCGGGGGTCCTCTTCTATCGGCAGATGCAGTTTGCCGGCAAGCGGTTCAGCCGTTTGGCGGGCCCTTTTAAAAGGACTGCTGATGATCCGGTCAATTTTCCTGCCCCGAAAAAATTCCGCCAGCCCTTCTGCCTGTTTGAACCCTTCTGCTGTCAGCGGGCTCTCAGGCGGCTGCCCGGAAGCGCTGCAATGCCTTACAATGTAGATCTTTTTCATCTTGCACCTGCCTGTCCCGGCTTCCATCCAGTACATATATTCCGATTGACCGAGTAGTAAAATGAACCCGACCGATGCATTCTCTTCAACTCATCCAGCCAATCACCCAGTTCATAAAGCTCAAACATGTTCTCTTCCGCAAGCCAGTGCCGCATCATGCGGGCCATGCTGTACGAGTATGTATATTTATTAAACTCCCGATTGATCAGCGTGTGAATATGCGATTCAACTTTTGAAAACGAACTGTTTCCGATCATCCCAGACAGTTTTCTCCCGATAATCCCATCCGGCCCGCTGTCAGCAAACGCATGGATGATCTTTCTCGTTCTACCCGGATTTTCAGTTGAGAACACCTGTGTATCAAAATCGGTATGGATAACGGCCGCTTTGCCGCCAGGTTTAAGAACACGGTACATTTCCTCAATCGCTTTCTCCGGTTCGGCCACCCATTCCAATACTTCTGCACAGATGACCCGGTCAAAACTGTTATCCGGAAATGGAAGGGCCATCGCATCTCCAACTACGAATTCGATTCTCGCGTTCCGGCCTTTATCCTCCCAGTTCTGCCGTGCCCTTATAATGCGGGCTTCCGAGTTATCCAGACCGACCGCTTTATCAACAAAAGGATAGACTCCTAAAAGAAGGTGTTCCGCATCTCCGGTATTACAGCCGATATCCAGCACTGATTGGCCGGGAGCTATATCCAGCAGATTAAAATACGCCTTCCATTGCTCAATGATATCCGCCAGGGGCGGGTTCAAAAAGAATTCCTGTGCCATAGTCGCTCTTCCTTTCTTTCATTCGCATTGTTCAATTTATTAAAATTCATTATGATAATAGAAAAATAGCCAGAACGAAATGAGGATGAAAAAGATGAAGCCAGAACCTCTAGAAGCTGCGAAACGGTTTATTGATGAGAAATACCCTGATTGTGATGCGGCCCTTCTCGCCGGCAGTGTCGTTCGCGGACAGGGAACTGCCGCTTCCGATCTCGATATTGTCCTTTTTGACCGGAGTCTTGGCGGTTCATACCGTGAGTCCTTTATCTTTAAGGAGTGGCCGGTTGAACTGTTCGCGCATACTCTCACTTCTTACCGGGAGTTTTTCGAAAGCGACCGGAAACGGGGGCGCCCTTCCCTGCCGAGAATGGTTGTGGAAGGCATCGTGCTGAAAGACAGCGGTGTCGCCACACAAATCAAAAACGAAGCGGATATTCTTTTGCAACAAGGCCCGGAGCCCTGGTCTTCCCGAACGATTGATCTGAACCGTTATTTCCTGACCGATTTGCTTGATGACTTGTCCGGATCTTGTTCGCGCCATGAAGATCTTTTTATCGCCGGAGAGCTGGCGATAAAGCTGCATGAGTTCGTCCTCCGCACAAACCAGTGGTGGACCGGCAATTCTAAATGGGTGTACAGGTCATTGCAGGAATTCGATCCTGATTTTGCCGAAAGGTTTGCTGGTGCATTCGATCGGTTTTACCGGACCGGAGACAAAACAGCCGTCATCCAGGTCGCCGAACACATCCTTGCACCTGTGGGCGGCAGACTGTTCGAAGGTTTTTCAATCGGCAAACCGGCAGATCGTTGATTCCGATTACTCTTTGCCGAATGATCGAAACGGGCTGACAAGTTCATACCCTGTATAAAATACCAGTTCCCTTAAAAAGAAAGGGACTTTGGTTTTTGCCGATTTATAGGCTGTTGTGCTTGCAGGTGAAGGAAAAGCATCGAGCCCCAGATCTTCTGCCATTGCCATCGCCCGCTTCATATGGAGCGGGTCAGTTATTATAAGAAGGTCGTTGAACATCTGTTCTTCGGCGATTTTCCCGGCATAAAGAAGGTTTTGTTCCGTGATTCCGGATTTGTTCTCGAGGAAAATGTCTTTTTTACGAACCCCCTGCCCGATAGCATACCTTTTGCCCGTTTCCGCTTCAGATAGCTTGCTTCCAGGCGCTTTGCCGCCGGTGAAAATGAGATGCTCCACCTTTCCGCTTTTATATAGGTTTACCGCATGGTCGATCCGTCCCTGAAAAACAGGAGACGGTTTTCCGTTCCAGGACGCAGCCCCAAGTACAACGGCGGCATCCGCTGTCACTGATTCAGCGTCCTTGTTGCTGTATCTCCAGATTTCAAAGCCGGACCAGAGAAAGAAAATCAGAACCAAAGCAAGAGGGGCTGCGACGGCAATCCTAAGTTTTTTCTTCATGTGAATCTCTCCCTATGGCTTCGGAAAAAACGATACAAGGATAAATGAAATCCAGCCGGGCAGCGTTTTTTTGCCGAGTGGCCCAAGAAGCGCTTCAAGGCCCTCAACCATCAAATCACCAAAAGTGATGATAAGCAAAACCAAAACTTTACCTGATACCCCGCCGTCTGTCATGAGGTGCATCAATGAGCTCATAATCATGGCATCCGTAGCAATTTGGACAACGGACTCTTTTTTTGATCGCTTGTAAATCGGTTTTTCTGTAAGCTTATCAAGCCTAGTGCCGAGCCAGATCACCAGGGCGAGCAAGACAAAGCCAAAGAACACGCCCTTTCCCTGAAAGTCATAGAAAAAGAGCACGGTGCCTAACCCGCAGAAGGCAAATATCCTGCTGCTGTGCTTACGGACCCATCCTTTCCATTCTTCACTCTCCATCCGCACTCCCTCCCCGAATGTCGCTGCCAACCATTTTACCATAATTTTCTTGAAATTAGGATATAGGAACATGTAAAAAGGTTATCCCCGAATGGGCGAACTTTCAGGTGGAGACGAGGTGCGGTTGTCCTTATCGATTTATTGAAAATGGAAACCGGTTAGGAATTCTGCCGTGCTGTAAGAAAAGCTCCAGGCGCCCGCTTATGACGATAGCCGCTGGTGCCTGGAGCTGAACAACTCGAATTGCGCAAGGCGCACGCTTAGCGGCATATCATAAGCTGGGGTTATCAGCAATGAGGCGGTTTTCCCTCCCGGAGGGGAGCAGCTGATCTGCATCCAAACAGATGCCAGATCAGCCCAGCCTGAGTACCCCGGGCATGGAAATTTGCACGTGTTCCCACCGTTTCAAGCAAGCCGACGGCCAAAACCGGGCTGTTTCCTCATATACGGGGTAACTCAGATCCATTTAGGACCGATAACCTGCCGGATTTGTCTTATTTTTCAAAAAAACTATTACTTTTTCTTCGTATTTCACACCAGATGACTGTTCCTTCGTGCCATATCCCTGGCTTTTCACGCCGTTTACGAACAACCGCAATCAGGAAGATGCACTTTCGCGCGGCATCCGTTTTCTTTCACGCCAAACGATCACTGTTTCACGCGTAATCTCCCATATTTCATGCCGCAGCGTCCAACTTTCACGCCGGAGCAGCTGTTTCGCGCCGTTCAGCCCGGCTTTCACGCCGGAACTCCTTTTTTCATGCATGGCGACAGACCCTGCCTCGCAGCTGGTAATCTCGAAATGCGGAGAGCCCTTGATCAGCGGCGTACGCATAAGCAGGGCCGTACCAGGAAGGGTGCTTTTCCCTTCATGGGGCGGCAATGCTTATAACAATAGCCGCCAGGCCTCACAGCTGAACATTGATCTTGCTTGAAAACTTATACTCTTACCTATCAAAAAGGCCCGACCCCCGGCGGGATCAGGCCTTATAAAAACTTACGCTTTTTTATTGGCTGTCATGAATAGTGCCGCAGTCACAGCTGCGAATGCCAGAATTGATGCCCATGTGCCGAACATCGCCTCTTCCGGCATGACGAATCCTGCTGTAACAGCGATCGCGATGATAACTCCCGTCAATGCCTCACCGGCAATGAAGCCGGAAGCAAGCAAAATGCCGCGTTCCGTTTTCTTGCGGCGCACTTCTTCGCGTTTTTCCCGTGTGTCAATCCATCCTCTGACAAGGCCGCCAAGCATGATCGGTGATGTCAAGTGGATCGGAAGATAAAGCCCTACTGCAAACGGCAACGATCCGATGCCGAAAAGCTCAACTGCCGCAGCTGCAGCCATTCCGATAAAAATCAGGTTCCATGGCAGATCGCCTTCCATGATGCCTTCGACAACGAGCGCCATGAGCATCGCCTGCGGTGCCGGCAGCTCCTGGGAACCGAATCCGTATGCACCATCTAAGAGAATGAGGATAAAACCCGTGACAATACTTGCAATCAAAATTCCATACAGCTGTGCGATTTGCTGCCACTTTGGCGTGGCGCCAAGAATGAAACCGGTTTTCAAATCCTGGGAAGTATCACCTGAAATTGCAGCAGCGATACAGACGACACCGCCGATGATGATGGCTGTCAGCATTCCCGGTTCACCTGTAAGGCCGGTTGCTTTCAGAATGACCGCTACGAAAATCAATGCGGCAATCGTCATCCCGGATACCGGATTAGACGAGCTGCCGACGACACCGACGATCCGTGCGGAAACAGTGACAAAAAAGAAACCGAATAAGAGCACGAGCAACGCGCCGAGAATGCCTATTTCTATTTGCGGGAAGAATGCCAGGATTCCGACGAGCAAAATGGTCAAGCCGATAATCAAGGAAAACGGGATGTCCTGTTCGGTACGGAGTTTTCCGTGACTCATCCCTGACTCACTGAAGCCTTTCAGGGCTCCTGTGAAAGAAGCAAAAATGGTCGGCAAAGTTTTAAGTAGGCCGACAATGCCGCCAAAAGCAACGGCACCTGCCCCGATGTAACGCAAGTAACTATCCCAGATTGCATGGTAATCCATTTCTGAAATCGGCACTTCCGCGGGATAGATCGGGTCCTCAGCAAACAAACCGAAGTGGCTGATCAGCGGGATGATGCCGAGCCATCCGAGAACAGCACCGGCGAACATGATTCCCGCTATCCGCGGCCCGATTATGTAACCGACAGAAAGTAATGCGGGCATGGTATTCATGCCGAAAGCAGCGTTCCTGAATCCTGAAATCGCCCATTCCACCTGAGATGGAAATGCCTTGATGGCATCTGTCAGGAACTTGAATAAAGCGCCGATTCCAAGGCCCCAGAATACCAGTTTTGCCCCCCGGCCTTTCCCTTCCCCGGCTACAAGCACTTCTGCACATGCCGTGCCTTCCGGGTACGGAAGGGTATCGTGTTCATTGACAATAAGGGCTTTTCGAAGCGGAATCATCAAAACGACACCAAGGATTCCGCCGGCAAGGGCAATGATTCCCATTGTCAGCAAGCTTGGCTGCATGTTCCATATAAAAAGTGCCGGCAATGTGAAAATGACACCCGCTGCCAGTGCTTCCCCTGAGGAAGTGATGGTCTGGACAATGTTGTTTTCAAGTATGGATTGCCGGCGCAGGATGACTCTGAGCACAGCCATTGAAATAACCGCTGCCGGAATGGATGCCGAAACTGTCATTCCGACAAGCAGGCCAAGATAAGCATTTGCTGCTCCAAAGACTACTACGAGCAATGCCCCGACAATTAAGGCGAGCAGGGTCAATTCAGGCCTTTTATCGTCCGGGGAAATGTAAGGTTTGTGTTCAACCTTTTTCTGTGATTGTGCCATGTTCTTCTGCCTCCATTCTGCATAGTAAAAGTAATGGTAGTACGAAAAGGATTATGAAAACTGGATTATGACGGGAAAAAGGGCGCATAAAAGCAAGCAGGAGCAAACGGCCTAACATTTATTACCTCCCTCCATTCATTCGGAAACCTCTTTTAAAATCCGTCAGCAATAAAGTGAATTTTATAATTTCTTTTTTTCCACAGACACACTTTGCCTATTTCAGTACGGCAATCCGGCAATTTCAACTGATACATTTTAATGATTTTTCCAGCTGATTCTGAAAAACGGGTGTATGAAAGGCACAGAACAAATGCGCAAGACGCCCGCATAGCGGCTTACACATAAGCGGGGGTAACCGCATGGAAGTGCTCTTTCCTCCCGGAGGGGATCCCCGCTTATGACGATAGCCGCTGGCGCCTGGAGCTGGACGATTCCCTTCTGGCTTTTTATCCATAACGCTTAAATTTTATAATTTCCTTAACAAAAAAAGACTGCCTGAGACAGAAAATTTCTTCTGCTCTGGCAGTTTTTCTACTCCGACGCAAAAAACCTGGCCTTGAATCGTCTTTGTATATAGTAAAGGCGGATTGATGCACCTGCAGCTGCCGCTGTCAGTCCGGCAATAATGCCGATCCAGTAGCCGAAGGGGCCCAGACCGGTATACTGGGCAAGTCCATAGCCAATCGGGAGGCCGATGAGCCAGTAGGATACAAGTGAGATGACAAAGGGGATGTTGACATCCTTATATCCTCTCAAAATGCCGAGAACAGGTGCCTGAATTGCATCTGAAAGCTGGTAAAAGATCGCATAAATGATAAAATGCTGAGTCAGCCTGATAACGGCACTGTTATCGGAATAAAGAACCGCAATGTCTTTGTTGAATAAATAAAGAAACAGGCCGCTGGCAAATGCCATCGCCACCGCGATTCCGAGGCCGAATTTGCTGTAAGCGTTGGCATCAGCCACTCGTTTTCCGCCAACTTCAAAACCGACAGCGATCGTGAGTGCCATCGAAATACTCAACGGAATCATATAAAGCATGGATGTGAAGTTCAAGGCCGCCTGGTGGGCTGCTATCGTTGCCGTATTGAACTCACTCATCAACAGTGTGACAACAGAAAAAATACTCGTTTCGAAAAAGATGGTAAGGCCGATCGGCACCCCGATCGTCAATTGCTCTTTCCAGGCTGCCCATGAAGGCCGGTATATATTACGAAAAACCCGATATGAGATAAAAAGCTCACTGCGATGGACGATCAGCAAAGCGGCCAGAAAAAAAGTCCAGTAGGTGATTGCAGTTGCATAACCCGCTCCCGCACCGCCCAGTTCGGGAAATCCCATTTTTCCAAAAATAAGGATATAGTTGAAAAAGATGTTTACAGGCAATACGAGGAACGTGATTCTCATACTGACGCGTGTCTGCCCGAGGGCATCGATAAAACTGCGGAGAACCGTATACATAAACAGCGGAACCATCCCGAAACTCAGACCGGTCAAATAATGGAATGCAATATACCGGACGTCAGGTTCGATCTTCATCATATCAAGTATCGGTCCCAGCAAAAATGACCCGGTGAGGATAACAAAAAGGGCCAGGGCAATGGCAAGATACAACCCTTGTACGACAGCACGCGGAACGTTGTTCTTCAGGTCAGCGCCAAGTAACTGCGATACAATAGGGGTCACCGCGATCAAGATGCCGTTTAACCCGGTGAATATCGGGATCCAGAGGCTCGTACCGATTGCAACACCAGCCAGGTCATCTGCCCCGGCCCGCCCTGACATAATGGTATCCACAAGGTTCATACTGAACATTCCAGCCTGCGTGACCAATATTGGCCAGAGAATGGTCAGCAGCAACAAAATCTTCTGCTTCATCGTATCCGTTTTATACATTGCCGCTTCATCCTTTGCATCGATACACAGCAATACTGCCGGTTTCGCTAATCCTGAATCCTTCTACATCTTAACACAAAGGAAAGCCGCGGCAGGCGGAATTAATTTCTTGAATCTGATGTCCGGCTTCATTATTCCTGATTGGCATTTAAACAGGTGTATTACAATTGCTCCAATCCCATTCTGAAAGCAGCCAGATGCTGCCTGGAGGCCATGCTGAGATTTCCCATGACGGCCTTGATGTCCGTCGGCAGGTCCGGCAGGCCGGCCAGTTTCTCATACATGGAAATGTTCGTGATCTCCCCTCCTATACCGGCCTGGAAAGCTTCATTGAGGGTATCAGGTTCACTGACATATTGTTTCGCATCATCAACAGGAACCTGAATGCCGTATTTGCGGAACAGGCGGATCAATGCTTCGATATGACGCTGTTCAGCAGCTTTTATATTTGTAAACGGCCTCCTTTGCCCAAATTTGCTGATAACAGCATCATAGCGTGCCTGGGCTAAAAACTCATCCTGGATCGCATAAGTCAGCGCCTCCTCAATGCTGATATCCGTATCCTTCAGCGCACCTGCCGCTCCATAATCCGCCGGAATATCCTGTTGCGCATGAACCGGAACCGAAATACCGATGATCGCTCCTACAACAGCAGCCAGCACAACCATTCTAAACTTCATCATCTTCCTTCCTCCTTCTATCCTATTGGTTTTTCCGGTATATTTTGTGTAACAGCATAGGAAACATTCATATAGGTATTTTGACCTATGGTTGCCTGGGAATTGCCAGGCAATTCCCAGGCAACGTTTTTGAAGGAGGAAACAATGATGGAGCTGCCGCATGATTTTCAGGAGACTGTCCGGAATGTACATGGCGAAGAGGGGGAGAGGTGGATTGAGGCGTTCGGCGGACTGATTCGGTATTGTGAGGAAAGATGGGGATGCAAGGTTCTGGAACCTTTCAGCCTTTCTTATAATTTTGTGGCTCCTGTACTGTTCAATGATGAGACAGATGGTGTGATCAAGCTGTGTGTGCCGGGTGAGGGAGTGAACAATGAAGTGGAGGCCCTGTCTTTTTTCAACAGAAAAAGCGGGATGGTTACAATGAAGGATTATGATCTGGAAAAAGGCATCATCCTTCTGGACCGAATCAATCCCGGCACTTCTCTTTCTGCTGTCAATGACGACCAGGAAGCAGCACTGATTGCATCTGATGTACTGCGGAACTTGTGGACAGACCCGCCGCCCTCGACAGATCTTCCAACGACGGAAGACAGAGAAAAAAGTCTTCTTCAGCAGCTCAGAAAGTACCCAGATGGTACGGATGGGTTGTCAAAAGAAACGCTTATTGAAGCAACTGAAATGTTCCGCTGGCTGAATGAAACCAGCCGGAAAAAACGGCTCCTGCACGGCGACTTTCACCATTTTAATGTTCTGTCTGATGGGAAGGACAGCTGGCTTGCCATAGACCCGAAAGGCCTCATCGGAGAGGCTGAATATGATCTCATTCAATACATGCTGAATTGTTTGCCGGAAACGGACATGCGCACCGTCATTGGAACGCGGGTTTCCATATTTGCCGAAGAGCTTTCCCTGCAGCGTGACAGGATTTTAAAATGGGGATTTTGCCATTCTGTTCTGGCAGCACTATGGTGTTTGGAGGATAAGGCCGGATGTGAGCAAAAACCCATTCAGGCGGCGGAAGCTTTTAAACAGCTTATTACTGGTCAGTTGCCTGATCTGTAAGATTGAATTTACAAGATTCGCCTCAGTCTGAAAAAGGTATATTTGTTACATAGCAGCTATTTGAAATAACAGGACCTTATGACGAAAGGATTGGAATGAATGGAACAATTGGAAACCAGCCGGCTTATACTCCGGCCGCTGGAAAGAGGAGATGCGGAGTCGATTTTTGCCTATGCTTCCGATCCCACGGTTGCTAAATTCACGACATGGGAGGTCCATCATCACCTGGACGATACACGGGAATTTATCGAGCTTGCGATTCTGGAACATAAACGCAAAGACACATTGACGTGGGGAATCATCCTTAAGGAGACGGGTGATCTTATCGGCACAGCAGGCCTTGCCGATCTCTCGTTCCGCCATCATTGTGCGGAACTCGGCTACGTAATCGGCAAGCCTCATTGGCGTACCGGTTATGTGACAGAAGCATCGAAGGCTGTCTGCACTTTCGGCTTCAGGGAGCTTGAACTGAACAGGATCATGGCCAGATGCCACCCTGAAAACACCGGCTCAGAGAGGGTGATGCAAAAAATCGGCATGACGTATGAAGGAACAATGCGGCAGGTGTATTTTGCTGATGGAATTTTCGAAGACAGGAAGGTGTACTCCATCTTAAAAGAAGAGTTTCCTTTCGCACCACTTCTGTAAAATGTGAGATAAAAAATTTAGTATGCAGGATTTTAAATATTAGACAGCGGGTTAGTTGATGTCTGTTCTCCTAAATTACGATCTTTTATCCTATTGTCTAGCGCCCTCTGCTAAACGGACATCTGTGGATATGATTTTGTCGATTTTTGTATGTTCTGAATATTTATCCACATATCCAGAAACTTATCCCCCGTTTGAAAGGTTACTCACATGTCAATGAGGGATAAATGTGCAAAGTTTTTGAAACTCCTGTTAAGTTATCCACACCGCCCATGTTAGTTACCTGAGTCCGCAAATTTATCAACAGATTAACTTCATATCAATAGTCCCGTTGTCTGCCGGCCTTTGTCGAACAATGCTTGAATTTATGATGATTGTATTCAGCGGCTATTTCATCTGATGATTAATTATGGCTTTTCAACCGAGCTGTTGCTTCCGCGGCACAGGCGATGATCCTGAACAGCGCTCCTGTGGGGTGTCGCCTGTCCCGCTGCTCTCGGCCGGGTTGCACACTCGCAGCAATATGCTCTACCATAGCCTGATCCTAATTATAAGTATATTTCTTGCCGAACGGGGCACAATATTGAGGAAAGTTGGCAAGACCAACTCTTCCCCGGCCGTCAAGTGAATTCCCACAGTTCACTTGGCGGCCTAATTCATTCAAAAAGGGACAGCCCTATAACGATCAAAAGACCGTCATCAGACGGTCTTTTGATCGTTATAGGGTATGTTTTCAACTTGCTGCATACGTTCTGGCAAACGGTTAAGCGTATTGTTGAGAGTATCTAATTTACCTTCAATCCGATGAAGCAAATAAAGTGTGACAACAACAGGAAAACCGACTTCCTGAATTAACGGCAGCAACTGTTCCATTACTTTCCACCCCTCTTCCCTGTAAAATACCCGTAATGGGCTGAAGAAAAAGGGAGCTTTCAGCCCCCTTTTTCCTCAGGTTTATGCAATCGTAATATCATTTACTGTCCGTTCCACAATACGGGCGCCGTTTTTCTCTGTCAGATTTCCGCCGGATGAACTGAATGCGTTATGGGTAATGATTTCATCCATAGCCGCACTTACTGCCAGCGGATCGACTGGTTCAATCGGATCGTCGAGACTGATTGTCACGACCGAGCCTGCTTCGTTCGCAAATTTCAGTTCCAATTTTTTTGCCATATCCATTCCTCCTTCCTCAAGTTTTTGACTTAGCAGATGATGAACCGGCCAACCTCAACGGATTCACCAGATCATCATTCTACCTGCTTACGCTGTCGGAGTTGTTTGAATAAGATCAAACGAATCGTTGCGTTCCACCCTGCTTAATGGATGCTGCTGCAAACCTGCAAGTGCCTGACCGGTGTTATAAAGCTGATCTGCCGTTGCATCCACTTTCACATTGTTGAAGTTCTTGTTCTTATAGATCGGCTTCCCATCACCATCAACACCATGGTCAAACACCAGCCGAAGCTGGCTGTCCGTAACCAATGCCTCTGCCATGTCCCTCACCTCCTTCACCTGTATATAGGCTGAAAGGTTGGAAAAGTGCTATAAAAGATAAAAAAATGCCTGGCAATTGCTTCGCAATTGCCAGGCATTCCGCCGGTAACCTGAACTCCTTCTTCCTGAAATTCTGTTCAATCCACCAAATAACCACCGCAAACATCCGCTGGAACAAAAAGGGGGTTGTGCAAATGAAAAAGGCTCCGCCCAAGGCGTGCACGCAGCCTCGAACAGAACCCTTACTATGGATATATACGATTTCCGCCATATATAAACCCGAATCGTCTTAATTTTTCAAATTCCTAATGATCCTGTCAAACCGATAATGTTTATTCCGCGACATCCCAACGTTTCTCAATTTCAGAGCGTGTGTCCAGTTCCTCTTCTCCAATGGAGATTACAACCGTTTCTTCTTTGATTATTTCCTTACTCTCTCCGCCCTTTCCTATCTTTCCCGCCGCTTCATCTTCAACAGTTGTGAAGCTTTCAGGCCGGGGCAACCGCCCCTTCTTATCCAAATCCCTTTCAATCAAAAGCTGCAGAAACTGCTCAGCAGTAAATGTTGCGCTTTCGTATGTAAGAGCATACGTGGACCCATCCGTAAAGTCAGGAAATGTAATCCGCACTTCCCCGTTATTTAAGTATTCCAAAACGGCAGGGTAACTGAATCGGTACTTTCTCTCCCATTTAAGATAATCCAAATCGGCCTGATAGACCAGTTCATGTCTCACTTTCATCGTATCGAGTGCCTTCAGCAAAATGCTTCTGGCTGTCTCATCATCCGCCTGATGGCGTCCTTTAATGACACTCAGCATCGTATCAATCTGTTCTGCAAGTATATCTTTCATCCGGGACATCCTTTCTAGTAACTGGAATCTTAGTTTCTATTATCGGATATTTCACGTTCCGGATGAAGCCTTTTTACCTGTGTAAATATTTCCTATTTATATGGAATTTATTGGAACACCCGAGAAAAAAGCAGCTCCGCACCTGCCGCTCAACATTCCCAGGTACGGAGCCTCTGCTTATTTTCATATCTTCCATATGCATAGATCTAGTTACCGTTTTATCCCTCAATAGTGAAGCTGCATCATTTAAACGCCATCGCTGCATGAACAGCTTTTTGCCAGCCTTCATACAGTGCGTTGCGCTGCTTGTCCTCCATTTCCACTTCAAATGACTTATCGACACTCCATTTTTCAGCGATCTCTGAACGGTCCTCCCAGAAGCCTGTTGCCAGCCCGGCAAGATAGGCGGCACCAAGTGCAGTTGTTTCATTTATGACAGGGCGTTCGACCGGAACGTTAAGCATATCGCTCTGGAACTGCATCAAGAAATTGTTTTTGACGGCACCGCCGTCAACCCGGAGTGTTTTCAGCTCTATACCCGAGTCCTTCACCATTGCATTCAGAACATCTTTCGTCTGGTAAGCAAGTGACTCAAGCGTAGCTCTCACAAAATGTTCTTTCGATGTCCCTCTTGTCAGGCCGAAAACAGCACCGCGGACATCACTGTCCCAATACGGCGTTCCAAGACCGACAAAAGCCGGCACCATATATACACCGTCCGTAGACTCGACCCTTTCAGCATACCTTTCGCTTTCAGATGCATCTTTAAACATCCGCAGGCCGTCCCGCAGCCATTGGATAGCTGATCCGGCAACAAAAATACTGCCCTCAAGCGCATACTCGACTTTACCATCCACTCCCCACGCGATCGTCGTCAAAAGCCCGTGTTCGGATTGCACTGCTTTTTCACCCGTGTTCATTAACATGAAGCAGCCTGTTCCATATGTGTTCTTCGCCATCCCTTTTTCATAGCAAGCCTGGCCGAACAGGGCAGCCTGCTGGTCACCTGCAACTCCTGCAATCGGAACATTATGCCCGAAAAAGTGGTAGTCCACCGTTTCCGCGTAGATTTCAGATGACGGTCGCACTTCGGGCAGCATCGATGCTGGAACTCCAAGTATTTTCAGGAGCTCGTCATCCCATTTCAACTCATGGATATTGTACATCAGCGTCCTGGATGCATTCGAATAATCGGTTACATGCGCTTTTCCGCCTGATAGCTTCCAAATGAGCCAGGTGTCGATCGTGCCGAACATCAAATCGCCGTTTTCCGCTTTTTCACGTGCACCATCCACGTTATCCAGAATCCACTTCACCTTCGTACCGGAAAAATATGCATCCAGCAGCAGCCCGGTCTTTTCTCTTACCATCTGCTCATGCCCCTGCCCTTTCAGTTCTTCAACAACCCCCGCTGTCTGTCTCGATTGCCATACAATCGCATTATATACCGGTCTGCCTGTGTTCCTGTCCCAGACAACCGTTGTCTCCCGCTGATTTGTAATGCCGATTCCGGCAATATCAGCAGCAGAAATATCTCCGGACGATGACAGCACCTGGGCGATGACGGAAAGAATGCTGCTCCAAATTTCCTGCGCATTATGCTCGACCCAGCCAGCTTCCGGAAAATACTGCGTAAATTCCTTTTGTGCCGTATTCACAATCTCACCCTGTTTATTAAACAAAATCGCCCTTGAACTGGTCGTCCCCTGATCGAGTGCTAAAATATACTTGTTTTCCATTAAAATTACCCCCTGTCAACGATTTGAAATGCTAGAATCATTCGTTTTTACATCGGCACTAACTGGTGTTGCCCGGGGACCTCTGTCACCTGCAAAATAGGTCACCCTCAGCAAAGCAGCGCCGGGAGAAAAGCCCGATTTCTGCAATTAGGAATCCGACAACAAACGGTGACATTCATCCTATTCAATAATAAAAAAGAGAAACCCTTTATGAAAAGCAAATCTGATTATATTAATTCATTCATCGTCTCAATACTTAGTTAACAGATTCGGAAGGCGCGGAAACGTTATCACTCCCTTCCAGTGAAGTGAGAAAAGAAAATTGCCGGAACAAATCCCTTTTGAATCGACCTAAATGGATATCCTTTGTTTGCTTTCTGTAAAGTAAAAACGCAGGACGATAGTATTTTCAGCTTTTTTGGAGCCAGCGATGACCTAAATGAGTTTTCTGTTTCCAATAGAGGAACAACACTTCAAACTCTCGAAAAGTATTCTATAAAAAGCTATGTTTAACTCCATTGTTAATTTCAACCCGACTTCCATCAAGCGGAGTTCCTGTTGACAAGGTAAACAATTCCCTTCCCACAGAAAGACTGATTGGCATCGCTCATCCCTTGCTGAGCAATTTTTCTGCAGTCCATATTTTAGCAAGAGACTGAATAAGCTTCCTCGTTTTCTCACCGCAAGAAGGAACAGCTGGGCATTTCCCAGGAGTGCCCCGATACTCTTGCCTTAATTAAGTCAACAATCAAAAGGAGGTTCATCAATTGAAAAAAATGTTATCTGAAACGGCATTTCACAGAGCTGAATCCTTTATTGACCTGAACGCCAGACCTCTTGAAAAAAGCTGGTTCGATTATTACTTTAACGGCGGCAGCGGTTCCAGTGTCATTACCGAATTGCAAAAATTCCAAAATGAGGACGGCGGATTTGGCAATGGACTGGAAGCTGACTTTTGGATGCCCGCATCTTCGCCCATCGCCACCTCTGTTGCTTTTCAGCAGCTGATCCAGTTGGATCCGTTGCCTGAGAGTGTTCCGCTAATCGAAAAAGGTATTCGATACTTTGAAAAATCCTACGTGGAGAGCAGAAACGGGTGGTATTCTGTATTACAGCAAGTAAATGAATATCCGCATGCCCCATGGTGGCAAGCAGATCCTGAAACGGGCATGACCGTTATTGACCAGCATTGGGGAAACCCGGCTGCGGAAATCATCGGTTACCTGTTTACTTATAAAGAAAAACTCACTGTGCTTGACCCTGTTACGTTAGCCGAAACGGCAATCGGGAATCTTAATCAGCTGCAAATGTTCGACTCCCAGCATGAAATCTATTGTTATATCCGATTATATAATATGCTGCCGGCGCCGCTTGCTTCTAAAATGGATCCCGCTCTGAAAACTGCTGTCACTTCTCTCGTTCATCCAGATCCCTCCCAGTGGGACAGCTATGTCGCGAAACCGCTGGATTTTGTTTCCTGTCCCGAAAACAAACGGTTTGGCATCAAAGAGGAATGGATCAGCCGCAACCTCGACTTTTTAGTCGATACGCTTGAGAAAGAGGGAAGAGTTAAGCCGAATTGGAAATGGGGGATTTATGAAGATGCGTGGAGAAAAGCTGAAAAAGCCTGGGCAGGCGTCCTTACATTAAAAGCACTGACACTGCTTGCCAGTTTCGGAAGAGTAAAGATGAACATAATAAGCGGATCCTGAAAATGTTCTGGGACCGGGCAATTTCGCCCGGCTCTTATTATTTCTTCAGCGGACCAAATATGTTGCTCCCCGACACAGCATTTCCGTTTGTCATTACAATTCTTTGACATCATCTTCTTCATGGTTATATTTCGCCGAATGCGGGGATAATACAAATAAGAGACTTTTATTGGAAAGGAGTTTGACCATGAGTTTGATTGTTCTATGCCCTACCTGTCATGGGAAGGGAAAAATAAGAGAAAGATTCATCGTCAGCTTTGAAAGAAAATGTCCTGAATGCAGAGGCGAGAAGACAGTGGGAACCGAAAGGCTGAATATCTCTTCTTGACTGAACAGGAGTCGCCAACGGGCGGCTTGCGTTGTGTTTACGAAAAAAAGATACCGAGCCTGCTAAAGGAGACTTCATTTTCATCCGATGAAGTCTCTTTTTCATGTTCATTTCCAATGACTTCAGTAAATGCATAATATTTCTCTCCCTCCGCAAACTAACTGAAACTCTGATTAGCGGGGCAGGTGGATTCGATGTTTTCATTCTTAAAGAAAAAAAAGGGTGATAAAATTAACCCGAAAAATGAATTTGCGTTTCGGGACTATCCTTATCAGGCAGATTCTGTCCCTGAAAAACAATCAACCGGCAGCCTTGAGGCAAATATTGATTTTATTCAATCCTCGCTGAATTATACTCAGGATTTCAAAAGGAGAGATCTGGACTTTAACGGCTTGCCGTGTACCGTTCTTTACCTCGATACGCTTGTAGATCTGGATGCGATTGAAAAATTCATCATTACTCCGCTACTTGAAAAAAAGAGCGGCGACCTGAAAGATATACTTCCGGCCCCTCACCTGGAAATGGAAAACGATTTATCGAAGGCTGTCAATATGATGGTTGGCGGAGCCGCTGTATTGCTGATGGAAGGCATCGAAACATTTGCCATTATAAAGCATCACAAACCCCAGGACCGCTCCATCCAGGAACCCGGCAATGAGTATATTGTCCGGGGCTCACATCTTGGATTTAACGAAAATATGAATACGAATATCAACATGCTGCGGAAAATGAGTAACAATCCAAACCTCACAGTGGAATATTTAAACGTCGGAAAATCAACCAGGGTAAGGATTGCAATTGTATATTTGAATCATCTGATGAATAAGTCACTGTTAAACGACATAAAAAAACGAGTTCGCTCGATCTCAACTGATTTTATCCAGACACCCGGTTTTATTGAAGAGTACATTGAGGACCGTCCGTTTTCCCCGTTCCCGCAGCTGCTGAAAACAGAGCGGCCGGACCGGGTGATCGCGAACATAATGGATGGCAAAGCGGCTCTGCTCCTGGATAACAGCCCATCTGCCCTGATTGCGCCGTCCACTTTTATCAATTTTTATCAATCACCGGATGATTATAACTCCAGATGGTATATCGGTTCTTTTTACCGTCTAGTCCGTCTGGTCAGCTTTTTTATCTCAATCGGGCTGCCCGCCCTTTATATCGCTGTCATATCCTATCACTATGAAATTATACCGACTGAGCTGATGTTTACAATCAAGTCGTCGCTTGAACCGATTCCGCTGCCGCCGATCCTTGAAGCAATGGCAATGCAGCTGATTCTTGAGCTGATCAGGGAAGCGACAATCCGGCTGCCCCGCCCCATCGCCCAGACAATCGGCATTGTCGGCGGACTCGTTATCGGGAACGCGATTGTTGATGCAAACCTTGTCTCCAATATGATGGTCATTGTGGTTGCGTTGACGGCAATTGCATCGTTCATCGTCCCGTCAAATGAAATGAGTACGGCAGTCAGGCTGCTCGGATTCCCATTGATGCTTTTGGCAGCTGTTTTCGGGCTTATCGGGATTGCATTCGGCTTGATGTTCTTATTGATCCATCTGTGCAAGCTTGAAGTTTTCGGAACACCATACTTGACCCCGTTCGGTCCGCTCCGGGGAGTCGGCATGAAGGACACGGTCGTGCGGCTGCCGATCTGGTTGCTCGACAACAGGCCTGTGGATGCCAGACCTGTTTTCAGGCTGCAGGAATCTTCTTCTCGTCAATGGGATGATAAGGAATGAGGGAAAAAGAATCGATCACACGCGGACAGGTCTTTGTGCTGACTCTACAGACCCAGATTGGCATCGGTATTCTGTCGCTTCCGCATGATGTACAGGAATTTGCAAAGGGCGATGGATGGCTCTCCGTTCTTCTGGCAGGAGCCGCCGTACAATTAATCATCACAATTTATTGGTTGCTCAGCAAGCTGTATCCAAAAGATACGATCTTCAAAATCCCTGAAAGAATTTTTGGGAAATTCGCCGGAAAACTGTTCAGCGTTTTATACACCTTCTATTTTTTACTAGTGGCAAATTTAATCTTAATCCTGTTTGGCCGGATCATCCAGCGCTGGGTATTCCCGATGACCCCCTCGTGGATCATCCTGTTATTGTTCATCGGAATTTGCAGTTACCTGGCTTATGAAGATATTCACATCATCGCAAGGTTTTACTCATTTTCTTTCATCCTTGCCGTTTTACTGCTGTTCATGGTGTTACCCGCACTGAACTTTGTAGATTACCGTTTCATCCTTCCAGTCGGGCAGTCAGGGATAACAGGGATTGCGAAAGGGATTAACAGCTCGATTATCGCAATGATCGGTTTTGAAATACTTCTCCTGGCCTTGCCCATGATGAAAACAAAAAGGAAGGCATATCGGGTGCTGCTTGCCGGCAACCTTTTTGTGACACTTCTCTATACCTTTGTTGTCCTTATTGCCCTGATGACCTTCAGCCCGAAAGAAATCGAGATCATACCTGAACCTGTACTATATATGCTGAAAGCATTCGAGTTTAAGATTATCGACCGGATCGACCTGCTATTCCTGACTGTTTGGATCGTATCTGCCGCAACTTCATTCATATCCTATCTTTACAGTTCATCTGTCGGTTTGGCCAGCCTATTACACACGCAAGGTCATCAAAAAATGGTCTATGTAAGCTGGATACCCCTGATCATCTATATGTTCTTGCCGGACGACCTTATCAGCATTGATTCATACTCCAACTTTTTAGAAAAAGCCAGCTATCTATTCGTCCTGGTTATTCCGACTTTTCTGCTGATTTCCGGTTTGGTAAAAGCGAAAATGATGAAAAAGAAAGGTGGCGGCCGGTATGAAGTATAAATGGTTATTCATCATTATTCCAACCCTTCTCTTGCTTAGCGGCTGCTGGGATCTGCAGTTGCTCAAAGAAACACGCCTGGTATACGGCGCCGCTTTTGACCTGGAGGGAGAAAACGTCAAGGACACGGTTGCAATCCGAACCGTTGCCAGCAATCCGGAAGTGCCCGAAGGAAATGAAATCGTCTCGGTCACAGCCAAGACGATCCGGGCAGCCAAACAATTAGTCGATACAAAAATTTCAGGCCGGTTCGGCTCTTCAAAAATCCTGATTTATTTGATTGGAGATGAGATGGCTAAAAAAGATATCTATCCGCTCCTTGATGTTCTATATCGCGACCCGCTCGGTGCCTTAAGCGGAAAAGTTGCAGTGACAGAAGGGAAAGGGGCTGACATGCTTTATATGAGAAAAAAGGGGGAGACCCTCATCTCAGAACACATCAGAGAACTTCTTGAAAGTGAAGAAGCCAGCGGTGTCGTTCCTGAATTAACTCTGCAAACCGTCTGTACGTATATGTTTGATGAAGGGCACGATTTCATGCTCCCTTACTTAAATGTCGATCAGGAAAATGACACGATCAATTTAAAAGGTACGGCTCTTTTCAACAAAGAAACGTTCACCGGCGAAGTACTCGATATAGAAGAATCTGAAATCATCATGCTATTGAGCAGGTATGCACTAAAAGATGGTTCCTTCACTAAAAAAGTGAAAGATGATGATGAAGAGCAATGGATGAATAACTATATTTCATTTGATATATGGGATATAAAAAACGATACTTCCTTTTCTTTTAACGGCAAGCAAATCACGGCCAACGTGGACGTTGAGTTAACAGTCAATGTGACTGAATATCCTGAAGACCGTCTCGATGAGCCAGCCACACAAAAGAAACTGAATAAAAAGCTGAGTGAAATCCTTACGAAAGAAGCAGAAGATGCCGTAAAGAAAGTGCAGGGAGCAAACAGCGACGTTTTCAGTTTCGGGAGAGACTTGCTCGCTTTTCATTCCGATAAACTGGAAGGCGGCAAACTGGGCGACAATTATTTCAAGGAAATGAAAATAACACCGACGATAAAAGTCAAAATTAAAAATACCGGTGTATTGGATTAATGGGCACGTAATTTCTCAAAAACACTCAGAAATCTGTCGTTATATGTCTATTTTTAGCGCTTTTCCTGTTAGCCTTGACAGTTTAGACCGGACATGAAATATTGTGTACAGATGATGAGTGATGTATTTCATATTCATTTCACCAACAAACAATTCAACTGCATCTGTACATTAAAATCCGGCCTGGTCCTTTGATCAGGCTGAATTCACCATTTCGAACGGAGTTTTCACAACAAGCATTCGGGCAGGAGGGATCACATGGGAAAATACCAAAAGGTAATATCTCCTGATCAGAAAAAAATAAAAGTGCTCCAGCAGATTGATTCATCGCTGTACGACTCAGAAGACTGGCAGGTTGTCCATAGAGAAGGCAGCAAAATTTGCCGGAAGCTGGATAACGTCCTTCATCTCCACCCTCATTCTGCCGATGTCCAGAATGTGGTCGGCCAATTCCGCCAGCACATTGCGGACCACTTTTACAACTGTCCCCCGGACGTCTTCAGGTCACTGGCGGATGTCTTTGTAAATGATCCCCGTTTCCTCGAAAGCATTGTTACTTTCCAGCCGGAACTCCCAAATTTTTTATGGGAAGCAATCCATTTCTATGCTGATGAAATGGAAAAGGGCTGATTCTTCACAACTATCCTGTACGTTTCTTAGGCACCTGGTGAATGGTGCCTTTTTTGCTGCTATCTTCCATGTTTACTTTTCAGTACAAAGCGGGTATGATTGTCGAAAATAAATTTCTTTTTCAGGTTCCAGGACTCAACAAAAGGGGAAAATTGCTTTATAATAGGAGTGTTGCAGTTTTTTAGATTCTAAGTGAAAGGATTCTAAGTGAAACATTTCCCTGTCACTTTCGTCTAATAGACTGGAGATTTTCATCAGAGTCAGGAAGTATTGTTCTTTCAAACGCCAGGCATTGCCTTGCATAAAAGCCTGGAGGAATGGCTTTTCATTTAATTGGAGGTAAAAAAATGGACTCACGTATGGATAAGCGTGTGCAGCAAAAAAAGAAAAAAAGCTGGCTGCGCCGAATCACTTTTGTCCTTGTTGCTTTTATTTTGACGATGCTCGGACTGGGCTATATGGAATATCAAAGGGGGCTCAGCCAGGCCGAAACAGATAAACCTGAAGAAACTTACGATTTTAACGGTATACCTGACCGCAGCGGTAATACAAATGTTCTCTTGATTGGTGTGGATTCGCGCGGAGAGGAGGATTCGCGCTCAGACACCATCATGATTGCCCAATACGATCATGATGATAATACGCCTAAGCTCGTATCGATCATGCGTGACAGTTACGTGGACATTCCCGGCCGGGGCAAGAATAAAATCAATGCCGCATACTTTTACGGCGGGCCTGAGCTCCTTCGCCAGACCATCAAAGAAAATTTCGATATCGATGTTGAGTACTATGCCATCGTTGACTTTAAAGGCTTCGAAAAAATGGTCGATATCATTGCCCCGGAAGGTGTTCCGGTCAATGTGGAAAAAAAGATGGAAAAAAACATCGGCGTAACACTTGAACCCGGCCAGCAAAACCTGAACGGCCAGGAACTTCTTGGGTACGCAAGATTCCGTCATGATGCCGAAAGCGACTTCGGACGGGTAAAACGCCAGCAGGAAGTCATCGGAAAGCTGAAGGACGAATTCGTCAGCATCAGCGCCGTCACCCAGCTTCCGCAGCTTGCCGGCACTCTTCAAGGTTATGTTGACACAAACATGGAAACGACACGGATGCTTTCCGTAGGGAAAGATTTCGTCTTTCAAAAGGCTGAAGACATTGAAAACTTACGCATTCCGGTTGAAGGCGGCTTTACTGAAACAAGAGTAAGCCATGCCGGTGCCGTCCTTAAACTGGATATGGAAAAAAACCGCCAGGCACTGAAAGAGTTTCTGGAATAACCACTGAATAGGACCTGTCCAAATGGGCAGGCCTTTTTCAGTTTGCACGCTGATTTCCCTTTCAATAATTGGCTCAATTCCTCGCTTTTCATTTCAGTGAACTTATTGAACAACAATTCCTTTTCCTGGCCTATTCTTTATAGACAAGCCTCGTGATCATTCCTCCAGGAGTCACCCCATTATTCGTCTGATGGAATGTTTTGGTGCCGTTTACCGCCCATATTCCGGGATTGTTGGACCAAAACTCAATACTGTTCCTCCGTCCGGAAGGAACATCAACTGTATCCATGTATTCACTTCGCGGAAAACCGTCAACTTCAATCAACCTGAAATCATGTCCGTGCAAGTGCATCGAATGCGATGTGCTCGATTTATTGATAAAGCGAAACCGGATTCTTTCTCCGTACCTGGTCTCTGAAGGTGTGGTTTCCGGGAAAGCTTTTCCGTTAATCGTAAAAAAGTTAGGGTTCTGATCGAACTTTAAAGGTTCAAAAACTCCTTTTTCAATCCTGCCCTTTGGTGGCTGCGGCAATTCCCACTGTTGAAGGATCAATACATAATCGCGATGAGGCACTTCCCTCTCGTCAATAGGCAGCACAATAACACCACCCAGCATTCCGCGTGTTATATGCAAGGGATTCCCGGAATGATAGAAAAATGTCCCTGCCTGCCATGCATTGAATCTATATGTGTAGCTCTCCCCCGGTTTAATTGAAGGCGTCGGTTCAATGTCCGGCACCCCATCCTGGCTGTTCGGTTTCGCCAGGCCGTGGACATGCAGAGAAGTCGCCTCATCAAGGTGAATATTGACTTTAATCGCCACCCATTCACCTTGCTTGACAACAATAAGCGGCCCTGGTGTCGATCCGTTGTAGCCCATTCCGTCAAGTGTAACACCCGGCAAAACATCATGGCGGATCTTTTGGGCATCAAGTGTAAAGTACCGGCCATTTTCAATGTCTTTATACGTTGCAAACTTCCCGTCAGAAAAGTGCAGACGTTTCTCCCACAAATCGGTTCACCCTCTCCAGTTTGACTATCTAATTGTATGAACCTTTGTAAAGGGGAATGAGTTTTTGATCAGAAAGTGTGCTTTTATTATGCACATTATTTTAGCGGAAAGTGCCTTTGCAGGAGTATATATCCCCTGAGCAATTTTACTGAATTAATATTGAATGGACGGGTGAAGGGCCGATTAAGAAGGATATAAAAGTGAAGACGCAGTTTCATTCTATTCCCCTTGCCCCTAACAATACAATAGCAAAAAGGCAAAGACCGCAGTCTTTGCCTCTGGTATAAAGATTCTTATTGACTTTCCACTGCAAAGCCGCCATGCATGCCTGCTTCTTCATGGCCGGGCACACTGCAGAAAAACTTGAACTCCCCTGTTTCTTCCGGGATAAATTTAATTCTGACCGTTTGACCGGGGCTGGCATTCATATGGATGTAATTCATTTCCTCACCATGGCCGCCGTCATGGTCACCCTCGGCATACGCCTTTTTCATTTTTAATAGGCCTTTTAAGAAAGACACTTCCTCCGGGTGGTCAGGCATATCTCCCATATAAGTGACCTGGACATCAAGTTTCTTCGCTGTTAAGTCATGAAATACTTTTCCCTCATTATGCATGACCAGCTCATACTCCTTCCCTTTTTCAAAGGTGATGGAAGGAGGAGTATATCCCATTTCATAAGCAGAGATTTCGATTATGTTGTCTCCTTGATCTTTTTCCCCGGTTTTCTTAGCTGTTTCTTCACCCTGTTGCTGTGTCTCTTCCGGCTGATCTGTTTCATCCTTTTGCTGTGCAAGTTCTGTCTTTTCCGGTTGTTTGTCCTCCTGCGGTGAAGCCTCTTCATTGACAGAACATCCTGCCATTAAACCAACTGCAGCCGCTAAACTGAATATTAAATAACAGCCTTTTTGTCTTCCATTCACATTGTTCCCCCCCTTTGTGATAGCTGTTATCATCACAGGAAACTAGCGATATGTCAAGGAAGGCTCGTTGTGTACACACTATTGCTTTGAGGCTGCTGAATGAGTCATCTTGTATCCGACTCCCCATACCGTTTGCAAATAGTCATCAATCGGAAAACCGGCTTTCCTGACTTTTTCTCTTAAGTTCCGGACATGGGAATCCACTGTGCGGCCCTCTGTATCTGAATCAAATCCCCATACCCATTCGATCAGCTGTTCACGGCTGAACACCCTGTCAGGGCTTTTCACCAGAATGCCGACGAGGGCAAACTCTTTCGGTGTAAGGCGGATTGATTTCCCCTCATAAAGGAGCTCATGTTTTTCCCCATTCCATACCAGGCCGTTGAATTCGATTTCCTCTGTCTGCTGTGTCCGCCTCAGCACCGCTTGAATGCGGGCCAGCAGTTCTTCTTCGTCAAAAGGTTTTGTGATATAGTCATCAGCTCCGAGCTGAAGGCCTTTGACTACATCACTCTTTTGATCACGTGCCGTCAGCATAATGATTGGGATATTACGCACTTCTCTGATCATTTCAGCTGTTTTCCATCCATCCATTTCCGGCATCATGATATCAAGGAGCACAAGATTGATTCCCTGTTCTTTTTCTATGAGCCGGACTGCCTCCAAGCCCGATGCCGCTTTGAAACAGCTGTACCCATGCGGTGACAAATACAGATCCAATAAATCAAGCATTCGTTCCTCATCATCAACCAGCAGAATTTGGGCCATGATCAACACTCCTTTTTAACCGAATTGTTATCGTTGTACCTGTGTGAACTTTGCTTGCAGCAGAAATGGTTCCCTCGTGAAGTTCCACAATTTCTTTTGCTATCGCAAGGCCCAGCCCGCTTCCTCCACTTTCACGGGACCTGGATTTCTCAACACGGTACAGCCGGTCGAATATATAAGGCAATTCACGTTCAGGGATGCCGATTCCTTCATCAGCAACTTCAATGGTTATATGATTTCGTTCAGATCGCGCTTTTAAAAGAACCCTTTTGCCTGCAGGAGTGTGCTTTAATGCATTGTCAATCAGGTTTATCATTACCTGCTCAAAGCGGACCGGATCTATATATGCGGCTATTGGCTCCCGGCAATCAAGTTCCAGATGCACCTTTTTTTCATTATACATATGGATCGTTTTCGTTCGCACTTCTTCCAGGAAACTGCAAAGCGCAACGTTCTGCCTGTCAATCTTGAATTCATGCTGGTCCATTTTGGCAAGGTCAAAAAGCCCCTGGACAAGCCTGGCAAGATGGGCCGCTTCCTCTTTCAAGATGCCGAGGTACTTTTGTCGCTCTTCTTCCGGAAGAGACCCACGGCCGGCAATATCGGCATACCCTTTCAAATAAGTCAATGGAGTGCGCAGTTCGTGTGAGATAGCGGATAAAAATTCATTTCGCTCCCTCCTGAGCCGTTCAAGGCTGCTGGCAAGCTTTTGAATCGTCCTGGCAAGCTCCCCCAGCTCATCGTTTCTGTCATATTCCAGCGAAACAGTAAGCTTGCCTTCACTGATATCCTGGGTGGCTTCTTTCATCCGGACAAGCGGAATTGTGATCAAGCGCGTCAGGATGAAAATTGTAGCGACGGTAAACAGCAGTGAAAACGCTCCCACACCCAAAAATTGGCTGCTTAACCGGTTGATCGTGTTTTGCAGGAATGAGGTATTCAAAAACATATAAACAAGTCCCTGCCGTTCCCCATCCACCATGATTGGGCTGACGGTCGAAATATGCGATGCATCCTGCCACTTATTTTCTAACACTTCGCCTTCCCCACCTATTTCTTCATTAGGATCCGCGATATGATCAGACATATCAGTTGTTATCTCATTTGAGCTGCCGAGTATGTTCCCTTGCCCATCTGTGATAACGACTGCGGTTTCCGTCTCTGATTCCATCAAAGCGACATGGGAAATTGTTGATTGATCAAAGTTTTTTTCAAGCACATCCCTGTGGCTGTTTCCTCTTGCCAGTAATGCCTGGATTTCTTCATCAATCCGGTCATTGGCAAGGCCGGTGTATAAAATAAAGAACCAGAGCGACTCAATGATCAGCATAAAAACAAGAAATAAAACTCCGAGTTTGAAGGATATTTTTTTCAATGGACTCCCTCCGCTCCGCTGCCCAATTACTGTTGTAATAAGAGGGGAATTGGATGCTAACAAAGTACTGAAAAAGCACAATAACATCCTGCTTTTCGGTATGTACGGGCTGCCCGGGAAGCAGCCGCTTCTTTATCTTTCTGATAATTTTTCTTTTAACCTGTCATATTCTTCTTCAGATATTTCCCCTCTTGCAAGCCTCTCCTTCAAAATATCAACGGGGTCGCTCCGCCTTGCTCCTTTCCCGTTTATAAAGACATACACCAGGTAGAACCCAAGTACAATCAATGCGATCCAGAAAAGTCCCATAAGGCTCATCATCCAATTCCAGCCGCCGAGGCCATTCCACATATGCATAGGCCTCCTCCTCTCATTTCTTGCTTTTATTTTACCTTGTTCCTGCCAGGTGAGCCAAGGGTCACTCAGATGTTAAAAGTTCTCCTGCATCCATGAGTTGTGTCCAGTTTTCACCTGCATCCTTCGTCTGATACATGTTATTCTGCTCCGTCGATATGACAAACTCCTCCGGATTTTCCGGACTGACAGCAACATAATAAATTACATCATCGGAAATATCAGGAAGGGCTATGTCTTTCTGCTTTTCGCTTTCTTTTGAATAAACAGCAAGTCCAGCTTTTTCGTCCCTAAGGGTTGCGGCAATAAATCCTCCTTCCGGCTTAAAAGCCATTGCGGTAGCAGGGAAAGATTCTGTCACTTTCTTGAACGTGTCGGCATAATCGTCTGAAAGGTAGATGCCATCAGCCGCTGCCACTGCAACTTTATTGTTTTCTTGCGGATGCGCATATAACGCAACCGGTTTTGCCGGGAATCCCTCAATCTTGCTTTCTTTCCAGTTTTCCCCTTCATTTTCACTGTAATAAACGCCGCTTTGCAGCTCTGAATTCGGCTGCTGATTGACGACATAAATCATATGATTGTTATAGCCGGCCGTCATATGATGGAAATCAGTCTCCCCGTAAAAGGCCTGTTTCTCAAAGCTTTTACCGCCGTTTTCGCTTTTGACCAGACCGAGCGGATTTTTCAAGTCAGAACCTGATTCAGGATGACCACTCGCAAAAAAGCCGGAATCAACAGCCTGGAAACCCATATAGTCGTGATTTTCTTCCTTCGTTTCATACCACTTGCCATCCTGGTAAGCGATGAGTCCTTCATGGCTTGCGGCAAATACGGCATCTTTACCGCCGGCATATCCGATTCCATGAATGTGTTCAACCTGCTTATCAGAAGCTTCTTTATAAAAATCACTTTCGGCAGGCAGAGTGAATGATTCTGTGTTTTGTTTCTGATTCTCTTCTTTATTCTTGTTTGACTCCTTTGATTTTTCTCCGTTTTGCGTCTCTTCACCCTGCTGATCCGTTTCAGGTTCTGCTGTTTCGTCCCCTGAACAGGCGCCGAGCAGCAATACTGTACTTAGCGCAGAGGCCATGATCGTTTTTTTCATGAAGTATTCATTCTCCTTTACAATTGTTTTCCATGTTCTTCTCGTATACATGAATAAGTAGTTCCTTCACGGTTCTTATATAGACCAGTATGTGACTGTATCCAGAACACCGACCAAGATTAGCAGCCAGCCGGCAATTTTTTGGACAATCATCCCCACTTTACGGCTTTTCTTCATAAACGTTCCGCCTCCGCCAAGGTACCAGATAAGTCCTATCAATATAAGCAGCGGAATCGATGTGGCAATCGCAAACACTCCCGGCAGAATCACACCGTAACTTGCCGATAGGACAAGCGGCATCAGTGTGAGGAAGAACAGAACAAACATAGTCGGGCAAAAGGCAAGTGAGAAACTTGCTCCCATCAGAAATGCCCCCAGACTTCCGCGATGTTTTGAAAGAGATTCGGAACCGAATCCGAGATCAATCGTTCCTCTCAATTTAATAAATCCTGCCATGAAAAGGCCGATAAAGATAAGCAGCGGGCCGATCAGTTTGCGGGCCGCCGGAAAAAATGCGGTGAGCGTTTGCTGGAATTCCCTTCCCAATGCCCAGACAATCAGGCCAAGAACCGTAAACACCATCACCTTTCCTAATACAAAAAACGTGATTTCCCGCCAGGCAATACCCCGCTGGATAGAACGATTCCCGTAAATTGTCATCGCCCCAAGATTTCCGGTAATCTGGCAGGGGGCAAGCGCACCGATAAGCCCCAGTACAAATGCGGAAAGAATCGGTACGCCGTCAATGCTGTTTGCCATATTCAAAAACGGCTCGCTCAAAACCTGGCTCATCCTGCTGAACAGGTCATACACGTTCCCACCCCCATTTCATTTCTCATGGAGACAAACCTACCAGATATTTGTGCAGTTTTTGCGCATTTTTCAGCCAAAGGCAAAAAGGATGCCGGGGCCTGCAGCCGGGCATCCTTTTTGCTTACCTTTCAAGTTTGGCTTTTTTCCGTTCGTATTCTTCATCGGAAATCTCACCTTTGGCGTAGCGTTCTTTCAATATATCCAGTGAGCTTGATTCGGTTCGTCCGCTATTTTCTTTATTGTTGTTCATAAAGTATATAATTCCGATTGCGATAAGAATAATGACGAGAATCGGCAAAAACCAGCCGCCAGTCATACCAAAGCCGCCGTTCATCATACCTCCGCCGCCCATAAAGTTTCACCCCCTGTTTTCACTCATTTTATTACCATTTTTCCCAGCCTGCTTTTATTCAAACAGTTCGGTCCGCGTTTTTCCTGTTTTATACCCTGGCATTTTCAGTCCTTTTCAAAACCAGTTTGCTTATATAAAAAGCAGCCGGGAACAAAATCAGAAGCTGGACAACCGGCAGCAGGCCGATGTTCGTACCAGGAAAAAACGGCATTAACCCAGAGTATTCCCACCTGCCCTTATATAAAGCTGAGATTTCAAAAAAGAAGCTGAGGAACAATGCATATAGGGTCATGATAACCATGGTGGTTTTTGTGAACGGTTGTTCAATCCAATCCCGGGTTCCGTGGACAAATGATAGTAAAGCATATAAAAATATCGTCATATTCATATCCCCAAATGTTGCACTCCACAATAGAGGATTCAAAAGGTTGAGTTCCATCTGATAAAACACACTGCATTGCGACACTTCCCAAATCAATTGCAATAAAAAAGACACAGCCCCTACCGTCATGATATCGCGCAGCCATAATTTCATTTACTTACCTCTTTTTCATAATTTGCCGGATTGGCAGGTTTCGAAACACAAATGCCGCCTTAAAAAGGCGGAATTGTGTATGGTATCTTTAACTTTTTAATACTTCTTTCTTATGAACAAAATCTTCTTCACTGATTTCACCTTTTACAAAACGTTCTTCCAAAATGGAAAGTGCAAGATTGTTTGGATTTCCATGATTTGTTGTGCTCTTGAAAAGTTTTATGCCGGCAAAGACAATAATCAGGAGGATTATTAATTGAATGCCAAAACCGAGCATACCTCCCCATCCTCCCGCACCGGCAAATCCGAAGCAGTTACCCGCTCCATTAAATCCCCAGCCCATCATCCTTATTCCTCCTTTCGGTTTCTCACTTCAATTCTGGATTAATCAATAAAACCCATTCCGCCGGAATGCATATCTTCTATCCCGTTCCAATTTCCGCCATGCATCTCTTCAAAATTTCTGCTCGGAGCTGAACCGTTTGTACCATGCATGTAATTGTACATTTCTTTTATTTCTTCTTTAGACCATTCGGGATGCATTTGTTCCATGTAATTTTGCATCTGCCCAAAATTAAATGTGCCCGCGCCTTCTCTCTGAGGCTGACGATCTGCCGCGCCCCCGTCACTGTATGCCATAACAGATGTGGCACCTCCTGCGATCAATGCTGCCGCCAGTATGCCTGTGAGTACTTTATTTTTCATTTACTCTCTCTCCTTTCTTTTCTGACTTCATTTTCGCCTTTAATTATCGAGAAAGTTTGCATAAATGGTTAACACTTTTTGACGTTCCTTTTTTTTTTTTGAAAGCATATAAAAAATGAACTCTTGCTTGCGCACCAGTCACTTTGCTGCTTCAAATTTGCACTTTAGCACCGCTTTTTAAAAACTTTTTTATCCGACCGTTTCTGCACACTTTTTAAACATTTGACGGGTAAAGGCAGTAGTGCAGACCCCGTTTGACAAAAACATTACCTTCATTGTCATGTTTACTGTACACGATTAAATTTCCAAATAATGTTTTTTCTGAAGACGGCAAAAAGATCGTTCAAACATACCGAAGTTAGGAGTGGTAACATGATGAAGCTGAGGGCGAAAAAAGGACTTATTATGTTCCTTTTCGGCTTACTGTTACTGGCTGGATGCCAGCAAGGCGGAGGGGAAGATACGAAGGACATAAGGAAAGACGAGAAAAACCAGACAGACGAAGCGGAAAATGCAGATGGAAAGACGAGTATCACAGAACTATCCACTCCTTCCCCTTCAAAAGAAGATGAAATCAAGTCTTTTACCCTCACTGCCGGAGAGAATAAATGGGATTTAGGTTCCGGACGTACGGTGGAAGCCTGGACATATAATGGGTCAGTACCCGGAGAAACGATCCGGGTGCAAGAAGGGGACTTTGTGAAAGTTACATTGAAAAACGAAATGGACAAACCGGTGACAATCCACTGGCACGGTGTCATCCTGCCCAATCAAATGGATGGGGTTCCGGGCGTCACCCAGAACGCCGTCCAGCCGGGTGAGACGTTCACATACAAGTTCAAGGCCGGCAAATCCGGAACCTACTGGTACCACTCTCATCAACACAGTTCTGAACAGGTGGACCGCGGCTTATATGGCGCATTTATAGTCGAGCCTGCTAAGAAAACATGCGACCGGGATCATGTTCTGATGCTTGATGAGTGGCCGTCCGAAGATGGCGGCATGAATGGAATGATGGGGGAAAACCCGGACATGAACGGCATGATGGGCGGCCGTAACGGCGGCAGCGGAGGAATGATGGGCGGCAGCAAGGGCGATTCAGATGAAATGCGGGATATGATGGGGGCTTCCGGACCGGGAGAAGGCGATATGGATACCCGGATGATGTATGATACTTATACCATTAACGGGAAAACAGGTTCAGCAATCAAACCGCTGGAAGTCAATCAGGGCGAAAAGGTGAGGTTCCGGCTTGTCAATGCCGGATACTCCCGGCATGTCATGTCCTTTGCCGGACAGCCCTATCGTGTTGTCGGAAATGATGGGAATCCTGTTTTGAAAGGTGAACTGACAACAAAGCCTCTTGAAGTTGCTCCCGGTGAAAGGATTGATGTGGAACTCACTGCCAACAGTTCAAATGATTTTTCAATTACAGATACCCAATATGAACAGATGGAAGCTCCTGTTGAGGTGAACCCAAGCGAAACCGCCCCAGAAAACAGGGGAGAAAAGCCAGTTGAAGGTTCCACTCCTGTTGACTATGGGGATTATGGACAAATGAAGCCGCTGTTCGACTCGATCCCGGAGCCAGACCTGGAATATGATATGAGCCTTGGTGCCGGAATGTCGATGGGAGAAGGAATGAATTTTACAATAAACGGGGAGACGTTCCCGGATACCAATAACATCGAGATTGAAAAAGGTGATATTATTAAAGTAAATATGACAAATGACAGCATGTTCGATCATCCGATGCATCTGCACGGACATCATTTTCAGGTGATTGCCCGCAATGGGGAAAAGCTAGACACACCAATTGTAAAAGATTTAATTAACGTGAAGCCCGGCGAAAGCTATCAGATTGTGTTTAAAGCAAACAATCCTGGACACTGGCTGTTCCATTGCCATGATTTGAATCATGCTGCCGGCGGAATGGCAACCATTTTCAAGTATCAGCAAACTTATTCTCCATTTGAGATTGGCGGGAAACACAATAACGCCCCAGAATAATTCTCCTATGTATGATTGAACCGATAAAATTGAGCCCGGAAAGGCATCCGCCTTCCCGGGCTCTATTTTTTTACATTAGCACCATGCGGCGCCAACGATTATAAGCAGGATGAACAGTACAACAATTAACGCAAAGCCTCCGTAACCACGGCGGTGACCGTAGCCGCCTACACGTCCGCAGCCGCCAAATCCGCCATAACCATATCCGCCATAATAATGCATGAACATTCTCCTTTCGATGGTTATTCTGCTGTATCTTAACTCTTAATTTTTCTCTGTCTAGTAACCATAGCCGACTGCTGCTGCACCGACAATGATCAACAGGATGAACAACACGACGATCAGCGCGAAACCTCCGCCGTAGCCATATCCTCCGCTCATGAAGACACCTCCTGTCTGCTGTTTCACTAATTACGATATGTGCCATAGCGGAAAATGGCAGGGCGAATACCCCGGGTCCCCGGGAAATGGGCGCAGAGAGTGCGTGGGAAATGCCTGGCAATTGCCTCGCAATTGCCAGGCATTCAATACCAAACCCGAACACCTGCCACACTCTTTTCTTGGGAAGTTGCACAGTTGAGTAAGAAATGCGCAAGGAAGGCCGTTTTTCCCTTCCGGAGGGATCACCGCTTATGACGATAGCCGCTGGCGCCTGGAGCTGGATGACTTCCTTCTCGCTTTTTATCCACAACGCAAAAACTTTATAATTTCCTTAACAGCAAGAAAAAAGACGCCGGGACCGGCGCCTTCTTAGTCGATTTGTTCATATGAGTTTATGGCTGTGCCTTAACTGTATCCTTTTGGCTTGCTGAAGGAACAAGATAATGGAGTGCCGCTCTGCCAAGTGTTTTGGCGGCAATCAGCATCGCCCGTTCATCGATGTTGAAACGCGGATGATGGTGCGGATACGTCACTTCCCAATCCGGATGCTTCGCGCCTGTAAAGAAGAATGTGCCCGGCACATGCTGAAGGTAGTAAGCGAAATCTTCGCCTCCCATTTGCATGGCACTTTGCCGAACATCCTTGACACCAGGGACTCCACCGGCAAGCTCAGCGACAAGCTCGGTTTCTCTTCCATGGTTCACGATTGCAGGATATCCGCGCGTATACTTGAAATCATATTCTGCTCCGAATGAGTCGCAAGCCGCCCGGACAACCCGCTCCATCTCCTTTTCCACCCGTCCGCGGACTTCTTCGGAAAACGTCCGGACTGTTCCGGCAAGCTTAGCCCTGTCAGCGATAATATTGAAGGCATTCGGCGCTTCGAATGAACCGACTGTCACCACTGCCGGTTCCAGCGGATCGACCCGCCTGCTCACAATCGTCTGGAGGGAGTTTACGAGCTGTGAGCCGATCACAATCGCGTCTTTTGTAAGGTGGGGCTGGGCTCCATGCCCTCCCTGGCCCTGAATTGTGATTTCAAATTTGTCAGCCGCCGCCATGAACGGACCTTCCCGGTAGAGGACAGACCCTAAAGGTTCAGTTGCCCAGAGGTGTGTTCCAAATACAACATCCACCCCTTCAAGGCACTTATCTTCAATCATGGCAATCGCACCGCCCGGCATCAATTCCTCCGCATGCTGATGAATGAACACGATATTGCCGGAAAGCTCATCCCTCATTCGATTCAGCGCTTTAGCAAGGACAAGAAGGGTCGCCGTATGGCCGTCATGTCCACACGCATGCATGACCCCATCGACTGTCGAACGGAACGGCAAATCATTTTGTTCCTGTATCGGAAGGGCATCAAAGTCAGCCCGGAGCGCAACGGTCGGACCCGGCCTGCCGCCTTCAAGAAGCGCGACAATCCCCCGTCCGCCTACTCCTTTCCTGATCGGGTGGCCGAGCTTTTCATGATAGCCTGCAATAAATTCAGGCGTTTCCACTTCTTCAAATGACAATTCAGGATGTGCATGCAAATGACGGCGTATTTCAACCATCTCTTCATATAATGCATCAAGCAGAGTGTCAAGTGACATCTTTTATACCTCCCGATTTCGCATCCATTTCTGCCGCTGACCTTTTTCTCATGTCTTTCTGCTCAGCATTCCAGGCTTGGGACGATTAAAACATGTAAATACGGGTACAGAAATGAAAGAGAATATATCGTTTATATACTAAATTCAGAATAACATGATAAACCATCATTCTCTATAAATATTCAAAATTATAAGACTGCTAGTCGGACCAGGAGGTGCCAAAATGCCCACCCATATAAAAGGAGCACGAATCTATACAGGGAGCGGCAAAGTCATTGCAAAAGGAGATATTTTAATTGACGCAGGAGTCATTCAGGCAATCGGAAAACATGTCCGGGCGCCCGCCCATGCCAACACAATTGATGCGGAAGGAAAAGTTGTGACGCCGGGACTAATCGATGTATATACACAGATGGGGCTGACAAAAGAACCGCCGCAAACAGGGTCCCGGGCTGACAAACAACTCAGCCTGACTCCTGAGTTCCGGGCCATTGACGGCATTTATCCCGAAGAAAAAACGTTTGAAGAAGCTAGAAAATCAGGTGTCACTACCGTGCATATCCTCCCTGGCACGAATTCCATTTTCGGCGGGGAATCAGCTGTTGTTAAGACCTCAGGCAGCATTGTTGATAACATGATACTGCGGAACCCTGCCGGCATGGCCGGCTCATTTTCGGCTTCGCCCGGAAATTCCGGCGGCCCTGACTCTTCCGCATTGATGGAAACTGTTGCACAAATGCGTGAAGCCTTTAAAAAAGCACAGACACAGCTTCATAAAATAAATAACGGCATTACAATAGATGAAAATCTTGCCCTTGAAAACTTGATCAAAGTGCTGAACCGGGAATATCCGCTCCGTGTAAAAGCGGAACTTATAGAAGAAATCGCCGCTGTTCTTCGGATCGCCCGGGAATTTTCCATTCAAGTCACAATTGAAAATACGAAGGATGCCCATCGAATAGCCGATTTTATCGGCGAGCAGGGAGCAAGAATTTCGATTGCACCGGGTTTGATGGGCAGTTCACCGTCCAAACGGCCAGCAAAGGAATGGGATACGATAGCGGCTCTGGATGAAGCCGGCATCCCGGTATCCATTACAACCGCCTACCCCCAATCAAGCATCAGCACTCTCCTGTCAAGTGCAGCGATGGCTGTACGTTCGGGACTGAAAGAATCATCGGCATGGAAAGCGATCACGCTGAATGCAGCCCGGCATTTAGGTATCAGCAAACGGGTCGGTTCCTTGAACACCGGCAAAGACGCCGACCTTGTAATCTGGAGCGGAGAACCTTTTGACTTGCGTAACGACGTGGAAAAGACAATCATCAACGGACAAATCGTATACAATGCGAGCAAGCGGTATGTGTTGAAACAGAAGGGTTAAATAAAATCCCGCGTTCCAGCAACGGACATACCTCCTCACATAATCGGCATGTAAATAGTAAAAGGGAGACGCACTATTATCCAATAGACTTCATTTATTGCCGTTTTTTAGAAATTCGTCTCCCTCTTATTCTATATTCATTGACGGGGACTTTAATGTTTTCTTCGTTTGGGTGTTATAGTAAATTAATAATAAACATCAATGTAATAAAGAGAGGAGACTGTAATGGAAATCACGTTCTATCCGATCGGGGATACTGGAATCCAGCTTTCGTTCGGCGATGTTCTTTCCGAAGAGCTCAATCAGCAAATACGGAAATATGCTGCCTTTCTGCGAAATAATCCTATCGATGGAATTGTGGAGTGGGTGCCGACCTATACAGCCCTTACCGTTTATTACCAGCCTGAAGTGATCAGCTACGCCCAATTAAAGGATGTGCTTACGGAATCGTCTTTCCGCCTTGATCATTTTTCACTTCCTCCCGCAAACGTTTACGAAGTGCCGACCGTATACGGCGGAGAATTCGGCCCCGATCTCGAATTTGTCGCTCAACATAACGGACTGCATGAGAAAGACGTCATTTCCCTTCATTCCAGCAGCACATATTTGATTTACATGATGGGATTCGCCCCCGGATTTCCATATTTGGGCGGCATGCCGGAAAAAATAGCTGCCCCGCGCCTGGAAAATCCCCGCCGGCAAGTTCCTGCCGGGTCTGTCGGAATCGCTGGAAGCCAGACAGGCGTATACCCTCTTGATACACCGGGCGGTTGGCGCATAATTGGACGTACCCCCCTTGAATTCTACAACCCTGACAGGGAGAAACCGATTCTGCTGGAAGCCGGTAATTATATTCGTTTCAAACCGATTACTGAACAGGAATATCGCGTCATCCATCAGGCAATCGCAACCGGGGAATTTTCGATAAAATCTTATCCTAAAAAGGAGGATTCTGAATGAAAACCGTAGACATCAACAGTGATCTCGGCGAAAGTTTCGGTACATATACTACCGGAAATGATGAAGAAGTGCTGAGGCACATCTCTTCTGCCAATATTGCGTGCGGATACCATTCCGGTGATCATAATGTCATGATGAAAACGGTCCGAATCGCCAAAAACCTCGATGTCGGCATTGGTGCACATCCGGGGCTTCAGGACCTCCATGGATTCGGACGCCGGGAAATCGCCGTTTCCCCGGACGAAGTTTACAACCTTGTCATATACCAGATTGGCGCTTTGAAAGGAATAGCGGAAGCTCAAAATGCTGCCATGAACCACGTAAAACCGCACGGAGCCCTTTACAATATGGCTGCACGGGACAGCCAGCTTGCCGATGCTGTCGCTTCAGCCGTTTATGATGTGGATCCTGCCCTCATTCTTTACGGGCTCGCTGGCAGCAAACTCATTGAATACGGAAAGAAACGCGGGCTGACCACAGCAAGTGAAGTTTTTGCTGACAGGACATATCAGGCGGATGGGTCCCTTACTCCGCGCACTTCCCCTGACGCTTTAATCAACGACAGCAGCGAAGCGATCGACAGAGTCATCCGTATGATCACGGAGCACAGAGTGGCCGCATTAACCGGAGAAGACATTGAAATCAATCCCGACACCGTGTGCATCCATGGTGACAGCCCGAAAGCGCTTGAATTTGCCGCGAAATTGAAAGAGAGGCTTATTGCTGAAAATATCCGGGTTGCCTCTGTAAAAGGAGTGCCAGGCCGTGCCTGAATCGCTTTTCCATGTACGGAAACCGGGAGTGCTGACGACCGTCCAGGACCTGGGAAGATACGGGTATCAACAGTACGGCATTTCCCCATCCGGCGCAGTGGATCAATATGCTATGAAAATCGCAAATCTATTAGTAGGAAATTCACCCGGACAGGCTGTGATCGAGGCGACCATGTCCGGCCCAGAGTTAGAAGCTTTGCAGGACACCTGGATATCAATCTGCGGAGGTAACCTTTCTCCATCCATAAATGGGAATGAGGCACCGATGTGGAAGGCTGTCCCGTTAAAAAAAGGGGATGTACTCTCTTTCGGGAAGCCCAAAAACGGAATGAGGGCTTATATTAGCACTGCGGGCGGATTTGCTGCCGAGGAAGTACTCGGCAGCAAATCAACATATGTGAAAGGCGGAATTGGCGGAATTAACGGGAGGCCGCTCAAAAAGGGGGACACTGTGCACGCTAAACAAACAGGTGCAGCACCGGCATTCAAGCGCAGCCTGCACTCCGCCGAAATCCCATTTTACGGCCGTAATCTCACGATTCGGATCATTCAGGGACCGCATACCCGCTCATTCAGTGAAAAATCAGTCGAGACGTTTTTATCCTCTAGGTATGAAGTAACACCGGAGTCCGATCGCATGGGATGCCGGCTCTCCGGACCCTGCATTGCACCCGAAGACGGCGCCGACATTTTATCGGACGCGGTACCTTTCGGCGGCATACAGGTGCCGGCCAGCGGTCAGCCGATCATTATGCTTAGTGACAGACAGACAACGGGAGGATACACCCGTATCGGCACAGTCATTTCAGTTGATATACCGCTGATCGCCCAGGCAGTTCCTGGCTCGGCCCTAACATTCCAGAGCGTATCCGTAGCGGAGGCACAAAACCTGTATTTGAAAGAGGTCAAACTGATGAAACAGTTGGAGATGGCAGTCCGTGAACAAACCTATTTACGATAAAAATGTAATGCACACAAAAAGAGCAGGCCTCCCTGCTCTTTTATAAATCAAAGCTCATTTTTTCTTTCAAACCTTCAACTGCTTTCGTAACACCGGCAAGCAACACATAACCGATCATCCCGCCAAACGTGTTAAGCAGTATGTCATCAACATCGAAACTTCCGACCTGCAGGGAAAACTGCATAACTTCCACTGCCGATACCGCAACAATCAGCACCAGGAGCATGCGCCACCACTTTGCGGTAACCGGAAAAAGCCATGCAAGGAAAAAACCAAGCGGCACAAATGCCAATACATTCCCCAATACGTTCACAGTCCAGGTCTGCAAATCAAAATGGTCGAAATAAGTGATATACATCTTAATTGTTTTGAAAGGTGTAATATTGATATCCACGAAACGCCCTTGATAATGGGAGTTTCCTGAAAACAGGTTGTACATCATAAAAAGGGCATAAGCTCCGAACAAAATAAAGCCGGCCGGAATAAGCCCTTTGTTACCCCTTTTTTTCATATCCGCTGCCCCTTTATTGCTTGTTCTTGGTGTCGAGCTCTGAATGGTCATTATTTCTTGAAGAAATACGGCTGTTTCCTCCGGAAATTCCATTTTACAAAAGGAAAACATTCTATCTTAAGGACCTTTACGCACGGTTTTCCCGCCTTCCATGGCTGAAGGATATCAAATGCCGTGATCATATGTGCTGCTTCCGCTACCGGCAAAACAGGACAAGCTTCATTTTATCACAGCGGAGAACAGAAATCCCGAGCTGCTGTACAAAAAAGATTATGTATTATCATACATACGTTTCATCTTCCATTACATACATCATCTATACACTTTAGAGATGTACGTTTGTGGAAGATCAATTGCTGAACAGGAAAAAATAAGGTTAGGGGGCAATTTTAAAAACAGAAGGGAAATATGTAAAACCGACTCTCCGCACCGGAGCCGGTTTCATTATTTGCTGTCTGGTATAGAGGGTGCGCCAAGCGACCTGCGCAGTATCTCGCGCCTTACTTTCAATTTATATGAACCTGTTTGTTTACCACCATGCAATTTTCGATACACATCAAGAAGCTGCCTGTTTGTAAGTTCTTTGATGTTTTCCATAAAATTCCTCCAAAGTTGTTTTCTGTACTCATGTACCCGCTGTTAACGAAAAATATGCAATAAAGCGGGATATTTTTTCGTTGAATTTTTTTTATTAAAAGTGCCAAATTTGTTTGCATTTTTGAAAAGGGCATGATATATTTACATTACCATTTTACTTTTAATATAGTTTGGATTTAAAACAGCTGTAACTTAGAAAGGGGATAGCACAATTAAATCCTCTTATGAGATACAGTTTTTTTAATGCCCGGCATGTTAAGAGTGGATGGTAGAAAAATGAAATGTGCACCAATTGTACATTTAGGAGGAAATATTTAATGCAAAACGGTAAAGTAAAATGGTTCAACGCAGAAAAAGGTTTCGGATTCATCGAAGTTGAAGGCGGAGACGACGTATTCGTACACTTCTCAGCTATCAACGGCGAAGGCTTCAAAACTCTCGAAGAAGGCGAAGATGTAAACTTCGAAATCGTAGAAGGCAATCGCGGACCTCAAGCTGCTAACGTAACTAGAGGCTAATTATAAAACATACAAAAAGAGAAGGGCTATCCCTTCTCTTTTTTTTATTGGCTTTGTTACAGCGGAAGGCAAGAGGTCCTCGAAAAGTTCCGATTCGCGCAAGGAGAGTGTATGAGCGCCGGAGAAATACACTAATGCCCCCTCGTAAAGCTTGTTGATTTCCTCATAACTGGAAAACTGGTCTGAATAAAGACCTGCCGTTAACCGCCTGCATCTTTCGCGTTTACAATATTAAGGTAAGGCTGCTGACATTTTTAGCCGATGCCCTTTAATTTATAACAAGTCAATTTTTATTAGATCCCATGTCGTCACAATGGAGATCGGTTCCTCTGTTTTGCTGCCGTTTTCCGTCAGGATGATGGCTTCCAGCTTGTGGCCGTCCTGATAGTGATCTTCAAAAATGTCCTCAAGAGTGAAAATATCGACATTCTTGTCCGCAAAGGCTACATTATGATCGGATTGATACTTCATCACATCTTTCAACTTGATGTCCTCTACCAAAACCGCACCATTATTGATATGATTGGCCATAAAGCTGATCAGGCCGCTTTTTGTAAGCAAATAAGCAAATCGCTGGCCATCATACACCGGGAACTGGGAAAAGGAATGCTGTTCTGCATCCTTCAATACTTCTTCCAGCGAGTCAAAAACCCCATAGGTCACAACCGGGCTAGAGGCAATTGTAGTTGCTGCCGGCGGTGAATTGAGGTAATCTGCAATTTCTTCTATTTTTTCCACCACTTTTTGGTGAGGTTCAGCGATATAATAATTTGCTTCCATTTTTTCATGGACAAGAGCATTTCGAAGCCGGGCAAATTGCTTCAGATCATCGAAGAACCGCTTCACAAGGGAATGCCGAGCGCTTACCTGGTGAAGCAGATCAACAAACCCGTTGTTCCGGCTTTTCCGCCCAAGTTTCTTTAACCGGGAATGGATTTGGTTGAAGGCTATCTCGAATCGCTCCGATCGTTCCCTATGTCTTTCATTAATCCTCTGCACCGACTGTTCCACATCGTTCACTCCCATAATGTATTAAATATGATTACTTGATGAATATCAATTCCACGTTCAGGCGATAAGTTAAACCTCTTGCCTCCTGGCTATGAGAATGTTTCCCTCAGTTGAGCCGCTTGCATATTTTCTTGCCTTCCGGTATGTATGCTTCCCGTGAGAGCTATATCGGCTCCTTCATCGCCGCAGCAAATCGTTCAAATTATCCGCCTTTAACTTTAAACGAAAATATCTTTAAATGGTCAAATATCTAAAAAAAAAATTGCCCGATTCGTTAATCGGGCAAAAACAGGTTGTGTGAATAATGGACTTACTGCCGTTTGCGTGAAGGACAACCTATTCATTTTCACCTCCTGCCGGCTGCAAGTTCTTCATGTTTATGATAAACCGTTATTGTGTCTGAACGATGTCAGGATCCTTCAACAATAATCTATTGTAAAGTGGCGGGACTCCCTCCTTTAGGTCTTACTTTACCTTACCTGGACTGGAGAGATGATGCTTTTCCAGATTGAGTGTGTAGAAACGTTCAACCTTTGGATACCAGAACTGGATAAGCGGGCCAAGTGCAAGTACGAGCAAGACTGTACCGATTCCAACCGGGCCGCCGATCAAAAAGCCGATGATGGATGAAGAGGCTGCTACCGTCATTTGTGAAACTCGTATACTTAAACCGAATTTGTCACTAAGTGTGAGAAACAATTGATCAACAGGTGCGCGGGGGAATCCTGGCATGATATAAAGTGAAACTCCAAGGCTCATGACGATAACGCCGGCTGTGAACACTGCGGCTTTCACTGCAGCAGCTTCCGGGCCAAGATGGACGTCTCTCAAAGCCACTTCCAGCCAGAAATCCAAAATGAACGCTTCAAGTACAAGGGTAATGACCGCCTCGATCTCAGGACGCCGTTTCACGATATAGCTGTTAATCATCATCACGGCAAGCTGGGAAAAACCGTACCAGAAACCGACCGAAAACCCGAAATTATCTTTGATTCCGGCTACCATCGCAGTCCAGAACCCGGCACCGAGTGTTGATTTTATAAATAATGCAGCACCAAGGAAGTTTAAACTCATACCGGCGAGATAGATGAAGATTCTAAAAAGTTGGCCCATTTCTGACCCGCCTTTCCAATCGGATTTGATATTTTGTACTCCCTCTTTTCACAGGTTTAATGCCCGCTAAAACTCCATTTTTTGTAAACGCATTGCAACAAAAAAGCGGGGAAACCGGCACACCGGTTTCCCCGCTTCCTTTTTTCGTTTTAGTTACAGCCGCATGAGCATCCGTTTACAGCCCTGCCGCTGTGCATGCTTTATGCACAGCGACAAACTTTTATTTTAAAGCGGAAAAATGGGAAAAGAAAATGCCTGGCAATTGCGAGGCAATTGCCAGGCATTTTCTTCAAAAGTTTCAAACAAGCCCGTTACGGGAATAAGAGTACAGTATGTTTAGATAGGGCCGGTTTCGCATCTTATGCAAGCCTTTTGTAAGAAGGTCCTTTATTTCCTGTACAGGATAACCCCTTGCCGTACGAAACCCTCTTGATTAGTAAACCCCCGGTATGATTCCCAGAAAGGAATGACTTATGTCAATATTAGTGATTTGTCCCGCATGCAGCGGGAAAGGTGAAACCCACAGGTTTTTTATTCCCGGAAAAAAAGACTGCATCCGGTGTGACGGCGGCGGAAGGATTGAAGAAGAAACGTACCGCAGAAAAAAGAGACGGCACAAAATGTTTTATTCCCGAAGCGGGAATAAAACAGTGTGAACTTTATAAATAATCTTTGTTGTACCTTCCTTCTGACTTACAGATGAAGAGATAAAAGAGTCAGTGACTATCCAGCCAAATAATGGTTGGATCAGACCTCAAGCTGACAGGAGAATCGAATCCACGCCGTTTTGCGGACTGTCTGGCAATTCGCGCAGGGACACAGCATATAAATAAGCCGGCTAAGCAGGGGCATCCTCGATTCCCTCCTCAGCCAGCTATTATATTGCCTTTATATGAATGACATGCTCTTTTCCACCAGTAAAACGGCTAAGCGGAAACCCGCTGCTTCTTAGGGATTTCAATCGTAAACGTTGTTCCAACCCCTTCCTTGCTGTCAACAATGATTTCCCCGCTGATCCGTTTAATGATATCAAAGCAAATTAGCATCCCGAGCCCTGTCCCTTTATCCTTCGTCGAATAATATGGCTGTCCGAGCCGCTGGACTTGCTTTTTGCTCATCCCCACTCCTTCATCCTTAATGTCTATCCGAATGACTTCGCCCGCATCCGTTGCATACACAAAAAAGTTGCCTCCATCCGCCATCGCTTCAATTCCATTTTTAACGATATTGATAAAGAGCTGGCGAAACTCATGAGGATCCCCTTCAACAAGCAAGTGCTCATCAATCTTTGTATACATCTCGATATTGGACATATGGCTGTACGGCTTCATGAACTCCACCACTTCCATCAGGAGTTTTGTTAAATCAACCTCTTGGAAGTGCTTTGTGTTCGGCCTGGCCAGAGACAAAAAATTGTTGATGATCGTTTGCGTCCGCTCCAATTCCTGAAGTGATACCCTCACGAACATATTCTGCGAATCTGTAAGATTATCTTCGTTTTTCAAAATTTGCATAAAACCCTTTATTGTTGTCATTGGATTGCGGATTTCATGGGCGACTGAAGCGGCCAGCTGACTGACAGCCGTCAGTTTCTCCGCTTTTTGCAGTTCATCCAGCATACGGTTTTGAAGAATTGTCATTTCGATGATATAAATAACCGCAGCCAGAGCAAGAAATGATACAAGCGAGAATACAAACAAATAATTAATTTCATTCGTATAACCTTGCCGGACAAGAACCGAAACCCTTGTTGCAGTAATAAGCAAATATACGAAAAAGCTGATGCCCAATTTCATCTGCATGCCGCCGTATAAATAGCTTTTTCTCAAGAAATAAAGAATGGCAAACATCACTGAATAGTTAACGATGATCATGTTTATGCCTGACAGATCAATACCGGCCTGGACAACTGCCATGAAAGCGATGATAAATAAGCTTGCCCCGGGGCCGATATAAAAGAACGTGATAATAAAGGGGATCAATTTCAAATCAAAGGCAAGACCGCTATCAAACTCTACTGGGAAAACTATTGTAACGACCAGTACAGCGAGAACCACCAGCAGCATGATATGACGCTGCCCGATCTCGCGGCGCTGGGAAAATAAAAAGTTATACATAAACCCAAGAAATACGATAATGGCAAAATGGAGAAGCAAGTCTTTAACAAAATCAATCATGAAAGGCACCTGCTTTTCTTTTTGTTTGGACAAGATAAGCTTAAAGTTGATAAACGAGTCTCAAAACCGATTGATTTCCAAACTTGCACAGGACGTTCTGATGCGGCAAGTCCATGCAGATGATATCCGCTATTCATCGAGCCGGCATACTCACTCGTTGCGCACTCACCGATTTGGCTGATATAAGAAGCAGTGGACTCCTGATATTGATACCTGTATATTTGTTAAAATAAATATTGAAATTTAAAAGCTTTTATATAAACTCCGAAAACAAACAGTTACCTTATTATCCCATTAGTGAATTTTGTATGCAATGTACACTTTGTCAAATATTGAGTAAAATTGAACTTGCTCCCATCGGCATGGAACCGCGGCGGCCAAGGAAGAATCGGGAGAAATTATGCGTATACCTTATCAGTCGAACCATCCCTTCTTTTTGAACCACCAGAACATCACCATGCCGATCACCATCATCAAGCCGAGCGTGATAAAATAACTGTAACGCCACTCCAGTTCAGGCATATACACAAAATTCATTCCATAAACGCCAGCGATAAATGTGAGCGGCATAAAAATCGTTGTAATGACCGTTAAAACCTTCATAATCCGATTTGTCTGATGGGCGTTAAGCGAAAGATAGCTGTCCCTTATATCTGTTGTCATTTCACGATTGGACTGGATCATGTCGGACAGTTTCAGCAGGTGATCATAAATATCCGAAAAATATTCCCTGCGCTCGTTCACTTCCTCAAGATGGTGGGAATTGAGCATCCTGTACAGCAAGTCCCGCATCGGGTGGACGGTGTTCCGCAAATACAGCAAATATCCCCTGTGTTCAAACACTTCATCCAGAATTTTTTCAACCGAGCGATTGCCGGTGTTATCCTCAATTGCATTCAGTTCATCTTCAATCTGATAGAGGACAGGGAAATAAGCATCCACAATTTTATCCATGATTTCGTACAGGACAACATGCTGGTCCCACCGCTCCAAATTACTGGAGTACTTAAATTTATCCCACACCTGATTCACTTCATTCGACTCATCTTTATGAAACGTAACAATATAGTGATCGGACAGGAACAAGTCGATTTCATCTTTTTCCTTATCAACCTGGTCAAGGGCGTGCACGACGTAAAAGTTATATTGATCATAATAATCCAACTTCGGCCGCTGCAGCTTTTGAAGACAGTCCTCAATGGCAAGCGGATGAAAGTGGAAAAACGAATGAAGAAAGTCCATTTCCCTTTCATCCGGGCTGCTGAAATCAACCCAGTACCACCTGAAATCCTGCGGCTTAAGCATATCGAGATCTTCCAGCGTTTTGCGTTCACCCTGTATGGTGATTCCTGTGATTCTAATCATATATAAACCTCATTTCTTCAACGGGATTTCAACCGTAGTGTGCTTCGTTTACTATACCCTAAAAAGCACAGCCGGTTAATATCCTGTAATACCCGTACGAAAATGCCCTCGTTTCCCGTCAAACCTTGAAGGGTACACTGATACTGAAAGGATGTTCTTTTATCATCAGTTCTGTATCCGCACATTTTTTCTTA